>NZ_DATLXO010000132.1:0-1632 GCF_035575815.1 Iamia sp. | reverse complement strand
GCGGGTAGCCAACGAGCACATCGAGAGCAACAGGGAGCACCGACGGTGCGGGGATGGGACTTCCGAAAATGGGCTCTTGTGACTGATCCGTGGGTGGTGGTGTAGCCCCATCCGCGGTTGCACCCCGCTTCCTTCCTACGTTTCCGGGCTTCTGAGGTTCCGGGACGACAGGGAGGAAACGGGGTGCGGTCAACAAGGTTATGGGCTCGGCTGCTCGGGCTGGGCAACGCCGTGGTCGAAGACGTGGTCTTCGACGAGGACGAGGAGTGCGTGGTGGTGTCGGTGCGGCCCCGCAAGGCCACGAAGCGCCGGTGCGGGCGGTGCGGGAAGCGGTGCCCGGGCTATGACCGCGGCGAGGGGCGCCGACGCTGGCGGGCGCTGGATCTGGGGACGATCGCAGCGTTCTTGGAGGCTGACTCGCCGAGGGTCCGCTGTGTTGAGCACGGGGTGATCGCCGCCCAGGTGCCGTGGGCCCGTCACGGCGCCGGGCACACCTACGCCTTCGACGACACCGCGGCGTGGCTCGTGACGCACTGCTCGAAGTCAGCGGTGCGTCAACTGTTGCGTATCGCGTGGCGCACCGTGGGGTCGATCGTGACCCGGGTGGTGGCCGACGCTGAGACCGCCACCGACCGCTTCGCGAACCTGCGTCGCATCGGGATCGACGAGATCTCCTACAAGCGGGGCCACAAGTACCTGACCGTGGTCGTCGACCACGACAGCGGCGTGCTGCTCTGGGCGCACCCAGGCCGCGACCAGAAGACCCTCGAGAAGTTCTTCGACCGTCTCGGCGACGACCGCTGCGCCGAGATCACCCTGGTCAGCGCGGATGCGGCCGAGTGGATCGCCAACGTCGTCGCCGCCCGCTGCAAGAACGCGGAGCTGTGCCTCGACCCCTTCCACATCGTGGCCTGGGCGACCAAGGCCCTCGATGAGGTCCGTCGCGAGGTGTGGAACGCAGCGCGACGCAACGGGCAGAAGGCAGCGGCCAAGGACCTCAAGAACGCCCGCTACGCGTTGTGGAGGAACCCCGAGGACCTCACCGACCGCCAGGCCGCCAAGCTGGCCTCGATCGCTGAGACGAACAAACGCCTCTACCGGGCGTACCTGCTCAAAGAACAGCTACGACAGGTGTTCGCGTTGAAGGGAGACGAGGGCATCGCCCTACTCGACGCCTGGCTCAAGTGGGCCCGACGATGTCAGATCCCCTCCTTCGTGAAGCTCGCCCGTTCCATCACCATCCACCGGGCCGGCATCGAAGCCGCCCTCACCCACGGCCTCTCCAACGCACGCGTCGAGAGCGTGAACACCAAGCTCCGCCTGCTCACCCGCATCGCCTTCGGGTTCCGCTCCCCCGAAGCCCTCGTTGCCCTCGCCATGCTCGACCTCGGCGGGCTCTGCCCACCCCTCCCAGGCCGGGGGACCACCTGATGCCACCCACGGAAGCAGCAGAAGAGCCCAATTTCGGGGGGTGTCGACGGGCGGGGGTGGGTCAGAGTCGGAGGCGGGCGAGGAGGGCGAAGAGCTGGTCCGACTCGGACCGGTCGAGGTCGAGGGCCTCGAACACCTCGGCGTTGAGGCGGGCGGCGGCATCGGCGGCCACGCTCCGCCCGTCGTCGGTGAGCACGGCGA
>NZ_DATLXO010000131.1:0-18898 GCF_035575815.1 Iamia sp. | reverse complement strand
GACGCGCCGGGCGCTGGTCGATGGCCTCGGCCTCGATCCCTCCAGGGCCGACCGGTTGCTCGATGCCCTGGGTCGGGCCTTCCCGGAGGCGGCCGTCGAGGGGTTCGGGGCGCTGATCGACCAGACGCAGCTCCCCGACCCAGATGACCGTCACGTCCTCGCGGCGGCCGTGCACGGGGAGTGTGACCTGCTGGTCACCGACAACGTGAGCGACTTCCCCTCGTCCACGATGGAGCATGGCCACCGTGGGGTGGTGCGAGCGCCCCCAGTCAGAGTTTCGCTCTCGCTGGACGGCGACATCTGGCCCCCTGTCTTGGCGACTCCTCCCAACCTCCTCCCAATCAGGGTCGGGTCTGGTCGGTTCTGGCGGTCTATCGCGGTCACCGCAGGGCGAACGAAGAAGGCCCTGACCTGCGGTGTTCCCGCTGGCCAGGGCCACTTTCGCTGGCGCCCCCGGGGCGACTCGAACGCCCGCACACGGCTCCGGAGGCCGATGCTCTATCCGCTGAGCTACGGGGGCAGGGATCGAAGCGTAGCAACGAGCCCGGTCCGGACCCCAAGGACATCGGAGCGGGCACGAGGTGCTCCTAGGATGCGCCGCCGTGACCACGACCGTCCTCGTCGTCGAAGACGACCCGGTGATCATCGATCTGCTGGCCCTGACCCTCGAGTTCGAGGACTGGGCCGTCCTGCGCGCCGTCGATGCCCCCACCGCGCTGGCCCTGGCCCGCCAGCACCGTCCCGACGTGGTGTTGAGCGACGTGATGATGCCGGGTCGCAGCGGTATCGACCTGGCCGCCGACATCGTCGGCGACCCCGACATCGCCCACATTCCCATCGTGTTGCTTTCGGCCCGGGCCCTCCCGGCGGAGGTGGCCGAGGGTTTGGCGGCGGGTGCCGCCGATTACGTGACCAAGCCCTTCGACCCCGACGACCTCGTCGAGCGGGTCCGGGCCGTGCTCGACGGCCCCGGCCGTGACGGGACCCGGTCGTGACCTCGACCTGCACCACCCCGTCGGCCACCGCCGTCGCCCTCGCCTCTGCAACGGCCAGCGCCCGCGCCGCCGGCGTCCGGCGCCGGTGAGCGCGCTGCCGTGGGGGCTGCTGCCGGACTCGGCGGACGTGGGGTCCGACGGCGGGCTCCGCATCGGGGGCTGCTCGCTGGCCGACCTGGCCGCCCGCCACGGGACCCCCCTCTTTGTCTACGACGAGGACCACCTCCGCGCCCGGTGCCGGGAGGCGGTGGCCGCCTTCGGCGACGGCGTCGCCTATGCCACCAAGGCCTTCCTCTGTCGGGCCATGGCCCGCCTCGCCCACGAGGAGGGCATGCACCTCGACGTGGCCACCATGGGCGAGATGCACGTGGCCCTCGCCGCCGGCGTGCCCGCCTCCCACCTGGTGCTCCACGGCAACAACAAGTCCGAGCTCGAGCTGTCGGCCGCCCGCCAGGTGGGCGTGGGCCGCATCGTGGTCGACTCCGCCGATGAGATCGACCGCCTCGAGCTGCTCCACGAGGTCGACCAGTTCGCTCCCCGGGTGCTGCTGCGGGTCACGCCCGGCGTCGAGGCCCACACCCACGAGTTCGTGCGCACCGGGCAGGACGACTCCAAGTTCGGCTTCACCCTCTCGTCGGGAGCGGCGGCCGCTGCGCTCGACCGGTGCCGGGCATCGCCTGCGGTCGAGCTGGTGGGCATCCACTTCCACATCGGCAGCCAGGTCTTCGTGGCCGACTTCTTCCGCCAGGCGGTGGCGGTGGTGGCGCCGTGGTTCAACGACCTGAACCTGCCCGAGCTGTCGGTCGGGGGCGGGGTGGGCGTGGCCTACGTCGAGGGCGAGTCGGCCCCGTCGATCGCCGAGTGGGGCGCCGCGGTGCGCCGGGCGTGCGCTGACGCGGGCATCACGGCGCGGGTCACCGCCGAGCCGGGCCGGGCCATCGCCGCCGGCGCCGCCGTCACCGTCTACACGGTGGGCACCGTCAAGGAGCTGCCCGGAATCCGCACCTACGTGTCGGTCGACGGCGGCATGAGCGACAACCCTCGCCCGGTCCTCTACGGCTCGGGCTACGAGACCGTCCTGGCCCGGGCCCCGAAGGCCGACCGGCCCCGCGCCGTGACCGTCGTGGGCAAGCACTGCGAGTCTGGCGACCTGCTCGTGCGCGACGCCCGGGTGCCGGCCGACCTGACCGTGGGCGACCTGCTGGTCACCCCTGTCACCGGCGCCTACGGCCACTCCATGGGATCGAACTACAACAAGGTCCTGCGCCCCCCGGTGCTCTTCGCCTCGGGCGGCCGGGCCCGCGTGGTGGTGCGCCGGGAGACCCCCGACGACCTCCTCGCCGCCGACGTCGGTTGACGAGCGCCGTGGCCCGCCTCGCCGACGTGGTGTTCGACTGCCGGCACCCCGCCTCCCTCGCCCGGTTCTGGGCCGCCGCGCTCGACGGGTACTCCGTCGCGCCCTACGACGAGGCTGAGCTGGCGCGCCTGGGTGCGCTGGACATCGACGATCCCGAGGACGACCCCACCGTCCTCGTCGAGTCACCGGGGGCCACGCCCCGGTTCTGGTTCCAGCGGGTGCCCGAGGAGAAGGTCGTGAAGAACCGGGTCCACCTCGACCTGCGCTGCGACGATCCCGACGGCGAGGCGCAGCGCCTCATGGCCCTGGGGGCGCAACTGGCACCGGAGCAGCCCAACCCGGACCTGATCGTGCTGCACGACCTCGAGGGCAACGAGCTCTGCCTCCTGCGCTGAGCGTCTCCGCAATCGGGTGCAACCGTTCTGTGGGCCAGATTCGCGTCCCAGGCGGAAGCCTGCGCCCAGAACCCGATCCACTTCGCGAGGATGGCCCGGGCACGACGACAGGGGCAGCCGGTGGAGAAGGTGATCTGGGCGCTGTGGGGCCCGGGCCGCCACGGATCGCGCCAGGCTGCGCAACGCAATGGTCGATCACCTGGCGCCGACGCTGCTCGACGAGGCGACGGTGCTCGGGCTGACCATGGCGATCGACGATCCCGAGGTCGACGTCGACCCGCCGATGCCCTGGCCCCACGGCGAGGATCCGTTGCTGGCCACGGTCTCGGTCTGGCTGGCGGCCTATGGCCACCGGGGTGCGGCGGAGGGCCGGATCCTCGCCGCCGCCGCGGACGATGACCTGACCGTCCACGGTTACCTCGTCAGCGAGTCGCTCTACACCGACTACGGCGAGTCGCCGTGGAGCGGACCCCGCGACTGGCCCGATGGCCAGCGGTCGCCCGGCGTCCTCACCGTCGGGCTGCTGCAACGGCCGCCGGAGCACGAACGCACCGCCTGGGTCCGCCACTGGCACGACGTGCAGTCCCCCGAATCGGCCGAGCTGCAGCCCCGCACCCGCTACGTCCGCAACCTGGTGGTGCTGGCCCTCGATTCCGGCGCCCCGCCGATCGAGGGCATCGTCGATGAGGCCTGGCCCTCGAAGGACCACGTGCGCGTCCCCGACCTCTTCTACCGGGGCGACGGCGACCCGGCCCGGGTCCAGGCCCACGTCGAGCGGATGCTGGCCAACGTCACCGCCTTCCTCGACCTCACCACCTTCCGGACCGCGACCATGGGCGAGTACCTCTTCCGCACCCCGGCTGCTCGCTGACCCGGGACGCCGGAGCCGGATCCGCTCAGCAGGCAGGGACGGCCCCGGGCCCCGGCGGCCCGGGCCTCGAGCCTCGCGGGGTGTCGATGATGAAGTGGCCCAGACGGCCAGGCCGTGAAGGCCGGTCAACCGGTGCATTTGCGCCCGACGAAGGCCACGCCAAGGCCACGCCGGTGGCGACCGCGGGGCTGGGACCAGTTCCGGCGACCGGCGCCGCATTCCCGCGCCCGACGAAGGTCACGCCGGTGGCGATCACCGTGCCTCGGGTGTGACCGTCGGTGGCGGCTCGGGCCGGTCCATCGAGCCGATCGGTCACGTCGAGGGCGGGCGCGGAACCCAGCAGCGGACCTCGGCGCAGTAGCGCTCGAAGCTCGGCCCGAACCGCTCGGCTAGGTCGTGCTCCTCTTGGGGGCGGATCAGGGCGTCCCACACGATCGCCCCGGCGAAGGCGATGACGATCACCGTCCACGCGCCGAGGACGAGGCCGACCCCGGTGGTCTGGGCCAGGCCGGCCACGGCCATCGGGTTCCGGACGAAGCGATACGGCCCCACCACGACCAGCTTCTGGGCGGTGGCCGACGGCAGCGGGGTCCCTTCGCCGCGCAACGCCATCGAGAGGCACGACCAGATGCCCACGCCGCTGAACACCACCAACAGGCCGATCCCCGCAACCCTCACCACCGGGCCGTCGAGCGCCGACCACCGGAGCCCGATCCGCCTCTCGACGGCGGCGAGCACCAGGGGAACGGCGACGAAGAACGTCACCCAGAAGACCACCAGCTGCTGGAGGCTGTGGCGCAGGTGGCTCCCCGGGGCGCGCTCGGGGGCAGGCCGGAAGGCAAAGGGCCCGACGGTGATCCAGTGGGTCGGCAACCGCCCCAGCGCGAGGGTGAGCGCCGCCGCTGCGGTCCCCACGACGGCCGCGGTCATGGCCAACGCGCCCCACCCCGCGCCCCCGGTGGCAAGGGCGTAGGCCCAGAGGCCGACGGTCACCGCCGTGGTCCACGCCAACGTCACCCACCCCCAGGTCGCCGACCCTCGAGCCGCAAGAGCGGACCCGCCGACGAACAGCACCAGATCCGGGCCCACCAGCCACGCCGGCGAAAGGTCACCGAGGGTCGCGTCGCGCACCCTGTCCGACGTGAACACCGCGATCCACCACCCGGCTCCCGCCGCCGCTTGGCCCGCCAGGTAGCGGCGGGCGTTCTCGACCCCGGGACCCGCCATCGCCGGGAACCTATCTGAGGAGCCGTCGCGGCGACGTGGGTGTGCCGACCCCGCACTGGCGTCGGCTGGGCGGGGCGCACCGCCTGACCACCGGCTGACTCCGTCAGCGCCGGCGTCGCCGGGCGCCGGCCCGACGCGCCGCCCGGTTCGGCGCCGCGCCGCTGAGGGCAGGCCCGGGCCCGTCCAACCGCACGTCCGGCAAGCGGTCGCCGTCCGGCATCGGCCCGGGGACGAGCACCTGGTACGCCTCGAGCTCGAGCGGTTCGCCGTCGGGTCCGTGATGACCAGCGACGTCCCACATGGCCATGAGACCGCCTCGGAGGTGGGCGGGGTGGATGTCGATGAGCTCAGCCTCGCAGCCCCCGAGGTCGAGCTCGTCGCCGGGCTCGATGATCGCCCCGTCGCGGATGGACCGGCCGAGCGCGTTGAGCAGGGATGCCCCGCGGGCCACGTCGTCATCGACGACCAGCAGCTCGGGGTGGTCGTAGCTCGTGAGCAGGCCGATCGAGTAGACCCAGCCGGGCCCGCCCGCGTCGGGCTCCACGCCCTGGAGGGCCCACCCCATGCTCTCGATGTGGCCGCGGGTTCGGGCCGCCAGGTGGTCGTCGGTCGTTCCGTCGCAGATGTCGCACATGCCCCCATCATGGCGAGGGGGTGTGACAGTGGGGGCGAACAGACATTCCTACCCGGCGGGGAACCGCCCGTCGACCTCGCGCCCCGCCCACCGCGAGACGGACCCCGTCGAGAGCGGCGGCATCGGTGACGAACGCCCTCGTCGCCCTGTCGAGGGGCAGGCCCCCACGCGCCTGGATCCGGCCGGACGATCCCGTCAGGGGTGGCCTCCGCGGGTGACTACCCTCCTCCCGTGGCCGAGCCGGGACAGAGGAACGACGGGGTGGGTGCCGGACCGGGTCGCACCGTGCGCGTCGGCCTGCTCGGTTGCGGCAACGTCGGCGCCGCGCTCGTCACCCTCGTCGGGGCCCGGCGCGACGCCGTCGCCCGACGCACGGGCGTGACCCTCGAGGTCACTCGCATCGCGGTGCGCAGCCTCACCCGCGACCGTGGCGTGGAGGTGGCCGACGGCGTGCTGACCCGTGAGGCCGCCGCCGTCGTCATCGACCCCGACGTCGACGTGGTGATCGAGGTCATCGGCGGCATCGAGCCCGCCCGGGAGCTGACCCTCGCCGCCCTCGCCGCCGGCAAGCCGGTGGTGACCGCCAACAAGGAGCTGCTCGCCAACCACGGCAGCGAGCTGGCCGCCGCCGCCGAGGCCTCCGGCGTCGACCTGCTCTTCGAGGCGGCCGTCGCCGGCGGCATCCCCATCGTGCGGCCGTTGCGCGAGTCGCTCGCCGGCGAGGACATCTCGCGGGTGATGGGCATCGTCAACGGCACCACCAACTACATCCTCACCAAGATGACCGAGGAGGGCACCGGCTACGCGGAAGCCCTGTCCGAGGCCCAGAGCCTGGGCTACGCCGAGCGGGACCCCACCGCGGATGTCGAGGGCTACGACGCCGGGGCCAAGGCCGCCATCATCGCCTCGCTCGCCTTCGGTACCCGAGTCGTCGCCGGCGACGTGTACCACGAGGGCATCTCGGAGATCACCGAGGCCGACATCGCCTCGGCCACCCGGCTGGGCCACGTCATCAAGCTGCTCGCGGTGTGCGAGCGCGTCGACGGCGACGACGGCCCCGAGGTCGCCGTGCGCGTCCACCCGGCCATGGTCCCGGTCCAGCACCCGCTCGCCGGGGTGCGCGACAGCTTCAACGCCGTCTTCGTGCAGGGCGCCGCGGTCGGTGACCTCATGTTCTACGGCCGCGGCGCCGGCGGCGATCCCACCGCGTCGGCCGTGCTGGGTGACCTGGTCGACGCCGCGGTGAACCTCCGCAAGGAGACCCACGCCACCATCGGCATCGCCGGGCGGGCCCGCATCCGCTCGATCGACGAGCAGCGCAGCCCGTTCTACGTGAGCATCGACGTCGAGGACCGCCCCGGCGTGCTGCGCGCCATCGCCGAGGTGTTCGAGCGCCATGACGTGTCGATCCGCTCGCTCGAGCAGGAGGGCATCGGCGACGACGCCCGCATCCTGCTCATCACCCACGTGGCGCGCGAGGCCGACCTGCAGGCGACCGTCGTCGACCTGCGCCGGCTGGGCACCGTGCACCGCGTCGGCAGCGTGGTGCGCGTCATCGGCGACGAGGGCTGAGCTCGCGTGCGCTACTTGAGCACCCGCGGTTCGTGCCCCCCGGTCAGCTTCGACGGGGCGCTCCTCGGCGGGGTCGCGCCCGACGGCGGCCTCTACGTGCCCGAGACGTGGCCGTCGATCGACGTGCACCCGTCGGTCGAGCGCTACACCGACGTCGCCGTCGAGGTCCTCGCGCCCTACGTGGCCCCGGTCCTCGGCCGCGACGAGCTGCGCTCCCTGGTGGAGGAGTCCTACGGCACCTTCCGCCACAGCGAGGTGTGCCCGGTGCGGCCCCTCGAGGACGGGCTCTGGCTGCTCGAGCTGTTCTGGGGCCCGACCCTGGCGTTCAAGGACGTCGCCCTCCAGCTGGTGGGGCGCCTGTTCGACCGCGAGCTGGCCCGACGCGATGAGCGGGCGACGATCCTGGTCGCCACCTCGGGCGACACCGGCCCCGCCGCCATCGAGGCCTGTCGCGGCCGTGACCGGGTCGACATCGTGGTGCTCCACCCCGCCGGTCGGGTCAGCGAGGTGCAGCGCCGGCAGATGACCACCGTCGAGGAGCCCAACGTTCACAACGTGGCCGTCGACGGCGACTTCGACACCTGCCAGGACCTGGTCAAGGCGGCCTTCGCCGATGGCGAGCTGCGCCGCGACCTGCGCCTCTCGGCCATGAACTCGATCAACTGGGCCCGGGTGATGACCCAGGTCGTCTACTACGTCACCTCCGCCGCCACGGTGGCCCCCGACGGCCCCGTGTCCTTCTCGGTGCCGACCGGCAACTTCGGCAACGTGCTCGCCGGCTGGGTCGCCGGCCAGGGCGGCCTCGACATCGACCGCCTCGTCATCGGATCGAACCGCAACGACATCCTCACCCGCTGGATCGACTCCGGCGTGATGGAGATGGAGGGCGTTGAGCCCACCCTCAGCCCGAGCATGGACATCGGTGTCTCGAGCAACGCCGAGCGCTACCTGTGGGAGCTCTACGGGCGCAACGGCCCGGTGGTGGCCGAGGCCATGGGTGACCTGAGGGCCCAGGGTCGGCTCGACATCGGGGCGGCCCGCCTCGAACGGGTGCGGCGGACGTTCTCCGCGGTCCGAGTCGACGACGGCGCGACCCTGGCCGAGATCAAGCGGGTGCACGACGAGACCGGCGAGCTCATCGACCCGCACACGGCCATCGGCGTGGCTGCGGCCCGGGCCATCCCGTCGGATCCCGACATCCCCCGGATCGTGCTGGGCACCGCGCACCCGGCCAAGTTCCCCGACGCGGTCGAGGCCGCCACCGGCATCCGCCCGCAGCTCCCCGAGCACCTCGCCGACCTCCTCGACCGCCCCGAGCGCGCCGACACCCTGGCCAACGACCCCGCCGCACTGGCCGACTACCTCCGCGCCACCATCGATTCGTAGGCGGCGGCCGAACTGGTCGCGGTTCCCGTCCCTCCGACGACGGCGATCGCGACCAGTTCGCCGGGTGGAGGGTTCTGGTCGCGGTTCCCGTCGCTCCGACGACGGATTTCGCGACCGGTTCGCCGGGTGGACGGACGGTGATCGCGACCAGTTCGACGGGCGAGGTCGGAGAGGGGACGGCACCGGTACGGTCGGGCGCCATGGATCTGCGCATCTTCACCGAGCCCCAGCAGGGCGCCACCTACGACGACCTCCTGGCCGTCGCCCGCACCGCCGAGGAGCTCGGGTTCGACGCCTTCTTCCGCTCCGACCACTACCTCAAGATGGGCGATGGCGACGGGCAGCCGGGGCCCACCGACGCCTGGATCACGCTCGCCGGCCTCGCCCGCGAGACCTCGACGATCCGCCTCGGCACCCTGGTCACGGCGGCCACGTTCCGCCTCCCCGGGCCGCTCGCCATCTCCGTCGCCACCGTCGACGCCATGAGCGGGGGCCGGGTCGAGCTGGGTCTCGGCTCGGGGTGGTACGACGGTGAGCACGCCGCCTACGGCATCCCGTTCCCGCCGCTCGGGGAGCGCTTCGACCGGCTGGAGGAGCAGCTCGAGGTCGTCACCGGCCTGTGGGGCACCCCGCCGGGGGAGACCTTCCGCTTCGACGGCGCCCACCACCAGCTCTCGGACTCGCCGGCCCTGCCCAAGCCGGCCCAGGCCCGCGTGCCGATCATCGTCGGCGGCGGAGGCCCGAAGCGCACCCCCCGCCTGGCGGCGCGCTTCGCGGATGAGTTCAACCTGCCGTTCGGCTCGCAGGCCGACACCGCCGCCGCCTTCGACCGGGTGCGCGCCGCCTGCGAGGCGGCCGACCGCGACCCCGACTCGCTCGTGTGCTCCGCCGCCCAGGTGCTGTGCTGCGGTGCCGACGAGGACGAGGTCCGCCGCCGGGCCGCAGCCATCGGGCGCGAGCCCGACGAGCTGCGGGCCAACGGCGCGGCCGGCACCCCCGAGGAGGTGGTGGCCACCCTGATGGCCTACCGCGACCTCGGCGCCACCCGGGCCTACGTGCAGGTGCTCGACCTCACCGACCTCGACCACCTCCGCCTCGTCGCCGAGCAGGTCATGCCGCACCTGGCGTGATCCTCGGCGATGGCGGTGCCGGCGGGCGGGACCCGGTCGGTATCGTCACGTCGTGCCCACCACCGCCTCGCCGAGCGCCCGGGCCGACGCTTCGCCTCCCGACGACGGTCCGACGGGCCCGTCGGGCTGGAACCGCGACCCGTGGTCGCGCCACGAGTCGCGGTTCTTCGACGGTCGGCTGTGGACCGAGCACGTGGCCGACGGCGGCATCGCCGGCATCGACTCGACGCCCGTCGCTGCCCTGCCCCGCTCGCGGCCGCGACCGGCCCGCGAGGCTCCGCCCGACACCGCGAGCGGTCCGCGGGTGCTCGATGACCCGACCGCGGGGTTCGAGCCCGGCGCATCGGGGATCGACCACGCCCTGCTGCTCGTCGACCTCGTGCCCGACGACGACGGCGTGCGGCGCCTGGTCACCCCCGACGACGTCATCGCGGGTCGCATCACCCTCGGCCGGCCGTCGCTGCTCGCCCGCATCGGGCGGGGGATCGTGGCTGCGCCTAGCGCGACGGTGACCCGCTTGGTGGTGCGCGACCAGCTCGGCGCCGACCGTGTCCGGCTGACCCGGCCCGGGCGGCGCACCGCCCCCGTCGTCGACGTCGTCGGCGTCCAGGGTGCGCTGGGTTCGGTCGTTGCCGAGACGGTGCGCCAGGGCCTCCGGGCCCGGGTCCAGGACACCGACGGTCACGAGGTCGGGCGCCTGGAGCAGCCCGCCGGGGACGCCTCGTCGCTCCGGGTGCTCGCCGCCGACGGGTCGACGCTCGCTCGGCTGACCCCGGTGTGGGACGTCCCGGGCACCCGCCTGCACCTCCCGCCCGGTGTGGTGCTGCTCGATCGCCGCCGGCCCGACGACAGTCGCCCCGACGCAGGCACGGCAGATCTGCTGCTCGCCGCCGCCCTCGCCCCGACGTTGCTGGTGGCCCCTGCGTCCCCGGGCGAGCGGTGAGCACGAGGTCCCACCGGTGACCGGGGATCCGGCGACGCCCCCGGTCGAGACCCCGTCCTCGACCGACCGCCCCGGCCGTACCCGCGAGCACGGCCGTACCACCGGTCCCGGCCGTGGAGCCGAGGGCCCCCGGATGACGTCGGGCGCGGCCCTCGTCCTCACGGCGGCGGTGCTGGCCGTCGGGGGACTGGTCGCGAGGTGGCGTTGATCCGTAGATGCTGGGGTAGATGTGGATGGAGATCCCGGGCCGCCGCCATAGTCCTGGCGGTGTCCATCAGCCTTGCCGTGGGGGGATGTGGTGGCGGCGCCCACGATGAGCTGGAGACCTCCGGCACCTCGCCGACCACAGCCGACCCCGGACCATCGCAGTCGAGCCGCAACCCAGTGCCGCCCGAGCCGAACTCGACCGCAGTTCCTACCGAGAGCACGACCACGCTCATCGAACCGTCGCCTCCGCCTACGACAGCTGCTCGCGTCGAACCCGACTCGCGTCCTGACGGTGGGGAGGATCCCTACTACGGGAACCCCAATGTGCGTGACGGTGGACTCGGCTCACTGTGCTGGTCTTCATGGGAGGTCGGCCGTCACTTCATCCTCTATGCCGTCCGCGGCGCAGATCTCTCCCGCTGGGCCAGTGACTTCCGGGCGAGCCTTGAGCTGGCTGCGGAGGAGATGTCCACGGTCCTTGCTCCCCCGGACGTCGCCCGATTCGTAGACTGGCTGCGCTCCGCGATTGCCGAGGCGACCCGCGTTGTCGATGATCGACGCGATGCACCCCCGGAAGCAACCTTCGAGCAAGCGGGCGAGGCCTTGGCCTTCGAGTACGCACCTGAGGTTAGGACCTATGTCCAGCTCGCTGATGCCGATGCGAGCTGCGCCCGTCCGTGAGCCGAGGGGGTTAGATGCCCAACCTCTTCAGGGGCGCTCCACTCCGGGCGGCCTTGGTTGTCACCACCTTCGCCGTCTTCTTGTCGTGTTTGTTGGCCGCCTCCGGCGAGAACATCCAACGGATGACATGGGACGCCATCCCGCTCGCAGCCTGGTGGACCCTGGGCGCGAGCAGCGTCCTCGCCGTCTGTCGCCCGATAGGACTTGCCGTCGTCCTGTGGGCCGCAGCACTGGGAGTATCGCTGAAGGTTCTCTTCGACATCTACGCCAGCACCAGCTCCACAGCGGGCATTGGCCTGCTGCCCGTGCCTCCGCTGGCCGGAGCCACGGGCATCCTCGTCGCTGCCCTCGCCAACTGGATGGCCAGTTCTCCCGACTCGTCATGCTGAACTCGGCTCGGCGCCGGCGGCCCGGCGAACGCTCCGCGCACTGGAGCCCGGGCGTGGCCGCTTCACGCACTAGAGAAGGGCCATGGGATCCTTCGAACCGCCCGTCACCGCCGTCCGGGAGGTCGTGGCCCGGGCGCTGGCCGAGGACCTCACCCCACTGGGCGACATCAGCTCGGCCCTCCTCCCGGGCGGGGCGGTGGCCGAGGCCGAGATCAGGACCCGGGGGCCGGGCGTGATCGCCGGGTGCGCCTGTGTCACCGAGGCGCTGCGGCAGGTGGACGAGCGCCTGGAGGTGTCCTGGCTCGTCCGCGACGGCGACACGGTCGCCGGCAGCGGCGTGCTCGGCCGGGTGGTGGGCCCGCTCGCCCCGATGCTCACCGCCGAGCGCACGGCGCTCAACCTGCTCGGTCACCTCTCGGGTGTTGCGACCTTGACCCGCCGCTTCGTCGAGGCGGCCGGGCCCGACCTGCGGGTCTGGGACACCCGGAAGACCACGCCGGGGCTGCGGGCGCTCGAGAAGGCCGCCGTGCGTGCCGGCGGCGGCGCGAGCCACCGGGGCAACCTCTCGGAGTGGGTGATGCTGAAGGACAACCACCTCGAGCTGGTGGGCATCGCCGATGCGGTGGAGCGCGCCCGCCGGTGGTTCCCGGCCCGCACCGTGCACGTCGAGTGCGACACCCACGCCAAGGTGATCGAGGCCCTCGACGCAGAGGTCGATGCCCTGCTGCTCGACAACATGACGCCGGAGGAGGCCCGTCGCTGCGTGGCCACGATCGACGACCACTCGGCCGCGGTCGGCCGGCGTCGCCCCCTCATCGAGCTGTCGGGCGGCATCACCCTCGAGACGATCGGCACCTACGCGGCGGTCGGTGCCGACCTGGTGTCATCGGGGTCTCTCACCAACTCGGCACCCGTGCTCGACATCGGCCTCGACGTCGTCGTCGCCCGCCGAGCCTGACCGGGCGGACACCCGCGATCGCCTGCGGGAACCAGACCTGAACTCCTGGTGAACGTCCCCGAGCATCCGCGCACCGGCCGTGGTAGGAACGAGGGGTACCGGGCGGCGAAAGGTACCCATGGACGAACAGCTGGTGGAGATGGTCGAGGTGCAGAAGCACTTCGGGCCGCTGCACGTCCTCAAGGACATCGACCTCACGGTCGGTCGGGCCGAGGTCGTCGTGGTCATCGGGCCGTCGGGCTCGGGCAAGTCGACGCTGTGCCGCACCATCAACCGGCTCGAGCCGATCGACTCGGGCACCATCTTGATCGAGGGCGAGGCGATCCCCGAGGAGGGTTCGGCCCTCGCCCGCCTGCGGGCCGACATCGGCATGGTGTTCCAGAGCTTCAACCTGTTCTCGCACATGTCGGTGCTCCAGAACGTGACCCTCGGCCCGGCGAAGGTGCGAGGCCTGAAGCGCTCCGAGGCGAACGAGCGGGGCCACGAGCTGCTGGCCCGCGTCGGGCTGTCGGAGAAGGCTGACGCCATGCCCGCCGAGCTGTCGGGCGGCCAGCAGCAGCGCGTGGCCATCGCCCGGGCCCTGGCCATGGACCCCAAGCTCATCCTCTTCGACGAGCCCACCTCCGCGCTCGACCCCGAGATGATCAGCGAGGTGCTCGACGTCATGGTCGGGCTGGCGACCTCGGGCATGACGATGATCGTCGTCACCCACGAGATGGGCTTCGCCCGCAAGGCCGCCAACCGGGTGGTCTTCATGGACGAGGGCGAGATCGTCGAGACCCAGGAGCCGTCCGCCTTCTTCGACGCGCCCACCAGTGCTCGCGCCAAGGACTTCCTGTCCAAGATCCTGAGCCACTGAACACCACCAACGAAAGGTCCCTGTGATGACAACCCGAAGATTGCGACTGCTGCTCTGCCTGCTGCTCCCGCTGGCGTTCCTGCTGGCGGCGTGCGGCGACGACGACGAGGGCCTCGACTCCGGTGGCGGCGACGGCGGCGGTGAGACCACCGATCCGGAGGTCGCCGACACCGAGTTCGACGACGGCACCACCATGGCCGAGCTTTCCGAGGCCGGCGCCATCAAGATCGGCGTCAAGTACGACCAGCCCGGACTCGGCGCCGTGAGCCTCGACTCCGAGGAGCCCGAGGGCTTCGACATCGAGATCGGCAAGCTCGTGGCCGCCCAGCTCGGCATCGAGCCCGATGGCATCGAGTTCATCGAGACCGTGTCGGCCAACCGGGAGACCTTCATCGAGAACGGCACCGTCGACATCGTGGTCGCCACCTACACGATCAACGACGAGCGCAAGGAGGTCATCGACTTCGCCGGGCCGTACTACGTGGCCGGCCAGGACCTGCTCGTCGGCGCCGACGATGACTCGATCAACGGCCCCGACGACCTCGCCGGCAAGCGCGTCTGCGCCGCCAGCGGCTCGACGCCGATCGAACGGATCCGGGAGGACTACCCCGACGCCGAACCGGTCGAGTTCGACACCTACACCGAGTGCGTCGACCAGCTGCTCGCCGGCCAGATCGACGCCGTGAGCACCGACGACATCATCCTCGCCGGGTACGCGGCGGACCCGCAGTACGAGGGCGAGTTCCGCTTGGTGGGCGAGACCTTCAGCGACGAGCCCTACGGCATCGGCCTGGAGAAGGGCGACGACGAGTTCCGCAGCTTCCTGAACGACACCCTCGAGGAGTCCTACGAGGACGGCACCTGGGAGAGCTCCTTCGACGCCACCCTGGGCGCCAGCGGGGTCGAGGCCCCCGAGCCGCCGGAGGTCGACCGGTACTAGAGCGCAACGGGCGACGGCGGGCCATGGCCGCCCAGGCACAGCGGTAGGGCGGCGTGGACCACGTCTGGGAGAACCGCGAGCTGATCCTCGACGGCTTCCTCATGACCGTGCGGCTCTTCGCCGTCTCGGGCCTGCTCGCACTGATCTTCGGCACCCTGCTGGCGATCATGCGGGTGGGCCCGATCCCGCCGCTGCGGTGGGCGGGGTCCACGTACGTGACCCTCGTGCGCAACACGCCGCTGACCCTGGTGTTCGTGTTCTCCACCTTCGGCCTGCCGCGCATGGAGGTGCGGCTCGACTTCGTCACCTTCGCCATCGTCGCCCTGACGATCTACACCTCGGCGTTCGTCTGCGAGGCGGTGCGCTCGGGCATCAACTCGGTGGCCGCCGGGGAGGTCGAGGCGGCCCGGGCCCTCGGGCTCCCGTTCCGCCGGGTCCTGTCGCTGGTGGTGCTGCCCCAGTCGTTCCGGGCGGTGATCCCGCCGCTGACGGGCGTGCTGAACGCCCTGTTGAAGAACACCTCGGTGGCCGTGGCCTTCAACGTGGCCGAGGCCAACGCCATCTTCCGCCGGCTGCAGAACGCGGATGGGAGCGCCACGTTCCCGTTGCTGTTCACCACCGCGGTGGGCTACATCGTGTTGGCGGCGATCCTCTTCGCGGTGTCGCGACTCATCGAGCGGCGCGTGGCGGTGGCGCGCTGATGGCCGTCGCCCTCTACGACGAGCCCGGTCCCCGGGGTCGGATCCGGATCCTCGCCGGCAGCGTCGTCGGGGGCGCCGCGCTCGCCGCGCTCGTGGCCTTCGTGGTCATCCGGCTGAACGAGACCGGCCAGTTCCGCGCGGAGTACTGGGAGCCCTTCGGCGGCGCAGGCGTTCAACGCATCTTGTTCCGCGGCCTGATCGCCACGCTGCGAGCCGCGGGCCTGGCACTGGTGCTCGCCCTGGCGCTCGGTGTGCTGCTGGCGGTCGGGCGGCTCTCGGAGAAGCGGGTCATCCGGATGGTCAGCGGCACGGTGGTCGAGCTCTTCCGGGCCCTGCCGCTCGTCTTCCTCATCTTCTTCGCCTTCATCGGCCTGCCGCGACTCGGCATCGACACCGGCCCGTTCTCATCGGTGGTCATCGGGCTCACCCTCTACAACGGCTCGGTGCTGGCCGAGATCTTCCGGGCCGGCATCAACGCCGTGCCCCGCGGCCAGGGCGAGGCCGCCTACAGCATCGGGCTGCGGAAGGCTTCGGTCCTGCGCCTGATCCTCCTCCCCCAGGCGGTCCGCACGATGCTGCCCACCCTCGTGAGCCAGATGGTCGTGCTGCTGAAGGACTCCGCGCTGGGCTTCATCGTCGCCTACCCGGAGCTGCTGCGCAGCGGGCGACGGATCTACACCAACGTCGGCAACGTCATCCCCACCGCGATCGTGGTCGCCGCCGTCTACATCACCATCAACCTGGCGCTGACCACCCTGGCCGGGTACCTCGAGCGCCGTCAGGGCGGCGGGCGGTCGCATGGCGGAGCCGACCTGCCCCCCGAGGTCGGCATCGGCGCCCCGGGAGGTGGAGGCGCCCCCGCCTGAGGGCGCCGATCTCGTCCCGTCGTCGGTCGGGACCGGCGGAGATTTCGGTGCCCGGTGAGGCGGCGAGCATGCTGGGTGCCACATCCGCCCACCCAGTGACCGTGGGCCCCGCCGACGGTCAGGAGAACCTCGGTGCTGCTCGCCATCGACATCGGCAACACCCAGACCGTGATCGGCCTCTACGACGGTCCCGATGCCAGCCGACCGGCGGTCGCCACCGTGTCGCGCGCCGAGCAGGGCCTTCTCGACCACTGGCGCATCGCCACCAAGGCCGAGCGCACCGCGGATGAGCACGCCCTGATGGTGCAGGAGTTCCTCGGCTTCCACGGCTTCTCGTTCGACGACGACATCGACGGCATCGTGATCTCCTCGGTGGTGCCCCGCGCCACCGCCGCGTTCCGGGAGATGACCGAGCGCTACTTCGGCTTCCGCCCCGTGCTCATCGAGCCCGGCGTTCGCACCGGCCTGCCGGTCCTCACCGACAACCCCCGCGAGGTCGGTGCCGACCGCATCGCCAACGCGGTGGCCGCCATCGACCTCTTCGGCGGGCCGGCGGTCATCATCGACTTCGGCACGGCCACGACCTACGACGCGGTGTCGGCCAACGGCGAGCTGCTCGGCTGCGCCATCGCCCCCGGCATCGACATCAGCCTTGACGCCCTGTACCAACGGGCCGACGCCCTGCGCCGCATCGAGATGGTCGAGCCCCGGAGCGTCATCGGTCGGACCACCGTCGAAGCCCTCCAGGCGGGGGCCGTGTACGGCTTCGCGGGGCAGGTCGACGGCATCGTCGACCGCATGGTCGACGAGGTGGGCCAGGGCGCGACCATCATCGCCACGGGTGGGCTGGCGGCGTTGATCGGCCCGTACACGAAGTCGATCGAGCTCGTCGAGCCGTGGCTCACCCTCCACGGCCTCCGGCTCATCTTCACCAAGAACCAGTAGGCGGCGCCCCCGGCCGGGGACCAGACTGCCGAGACCCGCTGAGACCGGCCGATCCCCGTCCCCCGACGCTGCCGCTCCCGAGCCTCCCGCCCCTGCCGAGACCGCCGAGCCCCATCCCCGACCGCTGCCGAGACCGTGACCGAGATCCCCGAGACCCGACCGCCGTCCGGTGTGGCCCCGTCGCCGCCCGACACGCCCCCACCATCGCCCGGTGGGGCTCCGCTGCCTGCCGGGGCCGCACCGCCGCCCGAGCGACCGGCGCGGCTCACCCCGCCGTATGGCTTCGACGCGACCCACAGCCCAACCTCGATGAAGGCCGAGTTTGCAGGCCGGGGGCAGCCCGGCGACGAGCCCGACGGGCCCGAGTTCCGGGTCGCGGTGGCGGGCCGACTGGCGCTCCGGCGCGATTCCAAGAAGGTGCTGTTCGCCACCCTCGTGAACCTCACCGGCGCCGACCACCGTCGCATCGACGGCGAGGCCACCGGCAGTGACTCCCAGCGCGAGGGCCGGATCCAGCTCTTCGCCACCCGCGCCGCCACCCCGGACTTCGACGCGCTCATGGCGGTCCCGCTGGGCACGTGGCTGGGCATCACCGAGGGCGCCGTCATGTGGACGCGCACCGGTGAGCTGTCGGTCAAGGTCCTCGACTGGGTGGTGCTGGCCGAGCCCCGCCGGCTGTTCCCCGACAAGTGGCGCAGCCAGGACGACGTCGAGCATGGGGCCCGCCAGCGCTACGTCGACCTGTGGGTCAACGAGTCGGCCCAGCGCACGTTCCTGCTGCGCAGCCGGCTGCTCTCGCTCACCCGCCGGTGGCTGGAGGGCCGCGGCTACATCGAGGTCGAGACCCCGGTTCTCCAGGCCATCCCCGGCGGCGCCCTGGCCCGCCCCTTCACGACCCACCACAACGCCCTCGACCAGGACCTCTACCTCCGCATCGCCCCCGAGCTGTACCTGAAGCGGCTGGTCGTCGGGGGTATGGAGCGGGTCTTCGAGATCGCCAGGGTGTTCCGCAACGAGGGCACCTCGACACGCCACAACCCCGAGTTCACGATGTTGGAGCTCTACGAGGCCTACGCGGATTACCACGACCAGATGGCGCTCACCGAGGAGCTCGTGGCCCACCTGGCCACCGAGCTGCGCGGCACGACGAGCATCACCTACGGGGGCCGCGAGCTCGACCTGGCGCCGCCGTGGCGCCGCGCCCGGATGACCGACCTGATCGCCGAGCAGATCGGCGTGACCGTCTCGGTCGACCAGCCCGTCGCCGAGCTCCGGGCCGTCGCCGTCGAGCACGGCGTGGCCCTCCCCGACGACGCCGGACCCGGCAAGATCATCCTCGAGATCTACGAGAAGACCACCGAGGCGGCCCAGTGGGGGCCGGTCTTCGTCATCGACTACCCCCAGGAGGTCTCGCCCCTGGCGCGCCCGCACCGCGACAACCCGGGTGAGGTCGAGCGCTTCGAGGCCATCGTCGCCGGGCGGGAGCTCAACAACGCGTTCAGCGAGCTCACCGACCCCGTCGACCAGCGGGCTCGCTTCGAGGACCAGGCCCGCCAGCGCGAGGCGGGCGACGCCGAGGCCATGGCCGTCGACGAGGACTACCTCCGGGCCCTCGACTACGGGCTCCCCCCCACCGCCGGCAACGGCATCGGCATCGACCGGTTGGTGATGCTGCTCGCCGACGCGCCGTCGATCCGCGATGTCGTGCTGTTCCCGACCATGCGACCCGAACCTCCCGAGGCCTTCGAGCGCCCCGAGGCCTTCGACGTCGAGGATGAGATCGGGGCCGTCGCCCCCGACGGCGAGGCCTGAGCATGGGCACCCGGGTGCTGCTGACCGGCA
>NZ_DATLXO010000130.1:0-41987 GCF_035575815.1 Iamia sp. | reverse complement strand
ACGCGCCTGCCCCGCCCCCAGCGCCCCCCGGGTGCTCGACATCTTCACCAGCGTCGCCCGCCACCACCTCATCGACCACGGACGCGTCGCCCAGACCTTCGAACCCACCCTCACACCCCTACAACACCAAGTCCTCGACCTGCTCGGCATCCCCGCCGACACCTACACCAACGCCACCACCGGAACCACGACCGGTGGGGGTCGATAACGCCCCCGAGAAGTGCGGAACGTCAGCTTCACGGGTTGCTGCGAGCGCAATCCGAGGCTGCCTTGCGGGCCCTGCTGATCTGGATTCCGTCGTCGATGTGAAGGGGGGGGCCGCAAGAGACGGGCTCGGCTCCATCAGCAGATGCTGACAAGGGCCCCTGTCGTCAGCGTATACTGATGCGATGGCTGACCGTCACAAGCATGCCGCGCTGGCCGGCATCGCCGGGCGCACCGCCACAATTGCGACGGCGGAGGCCGACCGGGAACGGGAGATCGCCCGGGCGTTGCACCACGGGGCGCCGTGGTCGGAGATCGCCGGTGCGCTTGGGGTGACCGCCCAGTCCGCGCACCGGCGGTTCCGGTGGCTGCGCTACGACCCGGTCACAAGGCGATCTTGGCAGGAACGCCCGCTGCCTCTTCGTTGAGCAGCCCCTCGGCCCAGGCGGCCTCGAACTCCGCCGGCGGGACATCGCCCAGAGCGCCGTGGAGCCGTTCGGTGTTGAACCAGTGCACCCAGCCCAAGGTGCCCAGCTCAACGGCGTCGAGGTCGCGCCACGGGCCCCTACGGTGGATCAGCTCGGCCTTGTAGAGGCCGTTGATCGTCTCGGCCAGCGCGTTGTCATAGGATTATCCGGCCAATCTGGGCCTGGGCTGAAGCAGGCTCAGGAGGTGCGGCGGGCTGAGTCAGTTGGCCTTGCGGCGAGGCTGGCGGGATTCGATTCGTCGGAGTCGTTCTTCGTGGTGGCGGACTCGGTCGGCGACGGCTTCGAGGGCGGTTCGGAGGTGGCCGATCTCGGCGCTGAGGCCGGTGAGGGTGCGCCGGTCGTGGGTGTGGCTGCGGTGTTCTTCGACGATCGCGTGGAGCTGTGGGTTGCGGTAGAGGGTGGTGCGGCTGATGCCTGCGTGGTCGGCGACGGCGGTGAAGGTGATGGCCTTGTCACGTCCGGCGAGTTCGGTGCAGGCGGCTTCGACGAGGTTGACGTTGTCGGTCATCCCGCGGTCTGTTCGATGAGGGAGTCGAGGCGGGCGAGGAGCTTGCGGTGACGGTCGGCTTCGTGGATCCAGCCCCGTGCTTCGGCGTCGACGACGAGGGCTTCGGTGTCGACACGTTGGGCCGAGAGCACGGCGATCGAGGCGGTGTCGGTCCGGAAGCTGGGGCAGTGTTCGCAGATGTTGGCGTAGGGGCAGGCACCTTGGGCGGGGGCGCGTAGGCAGTGGCCGCCGGCGAGGCGTGACTTGATCGCCGGGGCGTCACGCCACTCGTCGCTCCCGCTGCTGGTCGTGGCGGTGACGGGGATGAGTGGTCGGCCGTTGGGTGCGGGCATGGTTCCGATGCGGGTCTTGGCCAGGTCGAGGGCGCGCTCGAACTCGGCGCGGACGGTGCTGTCGAAGAGGTGCGCGTAGCGCAGGCTCATCTCGGCTGAGACGTGACCGAGTAGGGCCATCAACGCTTGGAGCGACACGCCGGCGTTGACCAACGCTGTGGCGTAGGTGTGACGCAGTTGATGGGGGGTGACGTGGCCGATCCCGGCTGCTTGAGCGCTGCGGGTCAACTCCTTGCGCACCGCGGACTGGGAGAGGCGGCGGCCGTGGTGGGTGAAGAGGAACTGGGTCGGCCGTCCCGAGCGAGGATGTCGGAGTGGCCGGCCCGGGGTGCGGGTGGCGGCGATGCGTTCAACCAGGGTGACGGTCTCGTCGTCGAGGGGGACCATGCGTTCGGTGTCGAGCTTGCCGAGCGGGACCTTCAACCACGATCCGTGCCCGGCGATCTCGTGGACGCGCTGACCCCGAGGGGTGTGGCGCAGTGGCTCCGGGCCCGCAACCGGCTCCTGGACCGGGAGCGCCCCATCGACGTCCTCGCCGCCGGAGAGGTCGAGAAGGTCCGCGGCGCGGCCGAGGCGTTCGTCGAGGGCGCCTACGTGTGAGCCGTGCCGACGACATCGCGGCGCACAGTTGTCGGCGTCTTCTGGCACCAGGGACCCACGCCACGCGACCTCGTGTCGTGCGCGCACCCCGCCGGCCGCTACTCGATGCGGAGGCCGCTGATGGCGCGGGCGATGACGAGCTGCTGGATCTGCTCGGTGCCCTCGAAGATGTCGAAGATCTTGGCGTCGCGATGCCAGCGCTCGACGGGGTACTCACGGGTGTAGCCGTAGCCGCCGAGGATCTGGATGGCCCGCTCGGTGACCCACACCGCGGTGCGACCGGCCTTGAGCTTCGACTGGCTGCCCTCGGCGTTGACGTACTTGCCGTTGCGTGAGAGCCAGGCGGCGCGGTGCACGAGCAGCCGGGAGGCGTCGATCTCGGTGATCATGTCGGCGAGCATGAACGCGATCGACTGGTGCATGATGATCGGCTTGCCGAACGCCTTGCGCTCCTGGGCGTACTCGAGCGAGTACTCATAGGCCGCCCGGGCGATGCCGATGGCCTGGGCCCCGACGGCGGGACGGGTGGCCTCGAAGGTGGCCATGGCCGGCTGCTTGCCGCTGCCCCCGGTCTTGGGCTTGGTGAGCGCCTCGCGGGCTCGCGCCAGCTTCTCGTCGAGCTTGTCCTTGCCGCCCAAGAGGCACGAGCCCGGGATGCGCACGTCGTCGAGGACGACTTCGGCGGTGTGCGACGCCTTGATGCCGTGCTTCTTGTACTTCTGGCCCTGGGAGAGGCCGGGCGTGGCGGGCGGGATGACGAAGCTGGCCTGGCCGCGACCCCGCAGCTCGGGGTCGACCGCGGCCACCACCACGTGGATGTCCGCGATGCCGCCGTTGGTGGCCCACGCCTTGGTGCCGTTGAGCACCCACTCGTCGCTGGCCTCGTCGTACACGGCGCGGGTGCGCAGCGACGAGACGTCGGAGCCGGCATCGGGCTCCGAGACGCAGAAGGCGCCGAGGGCGACCTTCTCGGGCGTGCCGTAGCACTGCGGAACCCACTCCCCCACCTGCTCGGGGGTGCCGTTGCCGGCGATCCCCGCGGCCGCCAGGCCGGAGCCGAAGATCGACAGGCCGATGCCTGCGTCACCCCAGAAGAGCTCCTCGATGGCCAGCGGCAGGGTCAGCCCGGTCGGGTCGCCCAGCATGGCCTGGGCCATGAAGTCGAAGCCGTACAGGCCGATCTTGGCCGCCTCCTCGACGATGGGCCACGGGAACTCCTCCCGCTCGTCCCACTCCTCGGCGGCGGGGCGGACGACGTTGGCGGCGAAGTCGTGCACCCACTTCTGCAGCTGGAGCTGATCCTCGTTGAGAGCAAGAGAGAAGTCGGACATGGGGTGACTCCCGGGGTCGGGTGCTGGTCGGCCGCTGGAGGTTACCGGCCGGTAACCAACGGTAGGCCCGTCGCTGACCGATGTGCCACTTCACGTGTCGGTCACGAGCGGGAAGAGATGACGAGCGGTCGAGTCAGCGACGACGCCAGGTGGCGCCGTCGGCGGTGTCGACGACGTCGACGCCCTCGGCCGCCAGCGCGTCGCGGATGCGGTCCGAGGTGCCGAAGTCCCGCGCGGCGCGG
Organism: Iamia sp.; assembly: GCF_035575815.1. Lineage (NCBI taxonomy): Bacteria > Bacillati > Actinomycetota > Acidimicrobiia > Acidimicrobiales > Iamiaceae > Iamia > Iamia sp. Next base: position 38,282 of record NZ_DATLXO010000130.1, on the reverse strand, counting down.
GCCGCGGCGCGCTCGGCCACGAGGGCGTCGATGCGGGGGTCGGACCCGGAGGCATCGGCATCGGGTGCCTCGGCTTCGGCCAGTCCGAACCCGAGGGCCCGATCGGCGTCGACCAGGAAGGCCCAGACCTCGGCCGGGCTGAGGTCGTCGGCCCGGACCACGTCCCACACCACGGCCAGGGCCCGGGGGGCGTTGAGATCGTCGGCCAGGAACCTCCAGAAGCGCCGCAGGTGGGGCTCGACTCGGGCCGGGTCGGCCGCGCCGTCGGCGTCGCGAGCCGCCACGGCGTGGCCGATGAGACGGCGCAGGGCGGTGCCGGCCGCATCCACCGCGTCGAAGGAGAAGTCCTGCTTCTGGCGGTAGTGGGCCTGGAGGAAGAAGTACCGGTAGGCCATCGGCTCGATGCCGAGCTCGACCAGCGAGTCGACGACGAGCACGTGACCGGCGGACTTGGAGACCTTCTCCCCGCCGAGGTCGAGGAACTCGTTGTGCAGCCAGATCGACACCCAGGGGTGGACACCGAGGGCGCACTCGCTCTGGGCCACCTCGTTGGTGTGGTGCACCCGGACGTGGTCGATGCCCCCGGTGTGGATGTCGAAGGTGGTGCCCAGGTATCGAGTGGCCATGGCCGAGCACTCGATGTGCCACCCGGGGAAGCCCCGACCCCACGGCGAGTCCCACTCCTGCTGGCGTCGCACGCCGGGCGGCGTGAGCTTCCACAGGGCGAAGTCGGCCGGGTGGCGCTTGGCTTCGATGGCGTCGACCCGCCCGGTGGCCTCCAGGTCGTCGAGGCGGAGACGGGCGAACTCCGCGTAGCGATCGAAGGTGGACGTGTCGAAGTAGACGCCGTCGTCGATCACGTAGGTGTGGCCCTGGGTCTCCAGGGTGCGGACCATGGCGATCTGGTCGTCGACGTGGTCGGCGGCCCGGGGGACGATGTGGGGCTCCAGGCAGCCGAGGCGGCGACGGTCGGTGGCCCACTGCTCGGTGTAGGTGGCGGCGATCTCGGTCGCGGTCCGCCCCGAGGTGGCCGCCGCCGTCTCCAGCTTGTCGTCACCCTCATCGGCGTCGGAGACGAGGTGGCCCACATCGGTGATGTTGGTGACGTACGTGACCTCGTAGCCCGCCGCCATCAGCACCCGGCGGAGCAGGTCCGGGTACAGCTGCGGACGCATGTTGCCCAGGGTCTGCGGGGCGTAGACGGTGGGTCCGCACGTGTAGATCCCCGCCCGGCCGGGCTCCAGGGGCTCGAAGGCCACGACGGCGCGGCGACGGGTGTCGTACAGCCGGATCTCCTCCAGCCCCGGTGTCGGTGTCCGCTCGGCCACGCCCCGATCATGGCCGATGTCTGGCCCCTCCCCCGCCGAACATCGACCCGATGCCGTCGACCCAGTCCTCGTCTCGCCGTGGCCGCCGGATTCGTCCCCGCCCCCGACGATGTCGTCGGGATCGACGGCGGCGGTCGGGGCAAGGGCCCGACAGAACGGCGCCAACCGGTTCGGAGGCGCTCGACGGGGGTCGGTACTCTCGGCCCATGACCGAGCCCGGAACGCCGTCGCCGCGCGCCGAGCGCACCGTCCCCGACAAGCCTGCGCTCGAAGGGCTCGAGGCCCGCTGGGTCGAGCGCTGGGAGACGAACGGCACCTACCGGTTCGCCGGCGACCGGACGCGCGCCGAGGTGTACTCGATCGACACGCCGCCGCCGACGGCGTCGGGATCGCTGCACGTCGGGCACATCTTCAGCTACACCCACACCGACACCATCGCCCGCTACCAGCGCATGCGGGGCAAGGACGTCTTCTACCCGATGGGATGGGACGACAACGGCCTGCCCACCGAGCGCCGGGTCGAGAACTACTACGGCGTCACCTGCGATCCGACGGTGCCCCACGACCCGGACTTCAGCCCGCCGGCCGACGTCGCCACCAAGCGCCAGGACTTCGTCCCGATCAGCCGCCGCAACTTCATCGACCTCTGCGAGGAGCTCACGGCCAGCGACGAGAAGGTCTTCGAGGACCTCTTCCGCCTCGTCGGGCTGTCGGTCGACTGGACCCTGCAGTACACGACGGTCAGCCAGCGCACCCAGCGCACGAGCCAGCGGGCGTTCCTCCGCAACCTGGCCCGGGGCGAGGCCTACTCGCAGGAGGCACCCAGCCTCTGGGACACGACCTACCAGACCGCGGTGGCCCAGGCCGAGCTCGAGGACCGCGTCCGCCCCGCCGCCTACCACGACATCGCGTTCCACCGCACCGACGGCGCCGGCGACCTCACCATCTCCACGACCCGGCCCGAGCTGCTGGTGTCCTGCGTCGGGCTCGTCGCCCACCCCGACGACGAGCGCTACCAGGGCCTCTTCGGCACCACGGCCACCACGCCGGTCTTCGGTGTCGAGGTGCCGATCCGGGCCCACCCCCTGGCCCAGCCGGACAAGGGCACCGGCATGGCGATGATCTGCACCTTCGGCGACACCACCGACGTCATCTGGTGGCGCGAGCTCGACCTCGACACCCGGCCCGTCATCGGCAAGGACGGTCGCTTCGCTTTCGATCCGCCGCCCTGGCTGACCACCGACCGCGCGCGCCACGCCTACGGGCGCATCGCCGGCAAGGGCGCGGGCGGCGCCCAGCAGGTGATGGTCGAGCTGCTGCGCGAGGGCGGCGAGCTGCTCGGCGAGCCGGAGAAGATCACCCACCCGGTGAAGTTCTACGAGCGGGGCGAGAAGCCGCTCGAGATCATCACCACCCGCCAGTGGTACATCCGCAACGGCGGCCGCTCGGCCGACCTGCGCGAGGCGCTCGTCGACCGAGGGCGTGAGCTCGACTGGCACCCCGAGTTCATGCGCCACCGCTACGAGAACTGGGTCGAGGGCCTCAACGGCGACTGGCTGGTCTCCCGCCAGCGCTTCTTCGGCGTGCCGGTCCCCCTCTGGTACCGCCTCGACGCCGAGGGCCGGCCCGACCACGACGATCCGATCGTCCCCGACGAGGCGGACCTGCCCGTCGACCCTCAATCCCACGTCCCGCCCGACTTCACCGACGACCAGCGTGGCCAGCCCGGCGGCTTCGTCGGCGACCCCGACGTGCTCGACACGTGGGCGACCTCGTCGCTCACGCCGTTGCTCGCCTGCGGCTGGGAGGAGGACCCCGACCTCTTCGCCCTGACCTACCCCATGGATCTGCGCCCCCAGGCCCACGACATCATCCGCACCTGGCTGTTCTCAACAGTGGTGCGCTCCCACTTCGAGACGAGCACGCCGCCATGGCGCAACACCGCCCTGTCAGGGTGGATCCTCGACCCTGACCGCAAGAAGATGTCCAAGTCCAAGGGCAACGTGGTCGTGCCCACCGAGCTGCTCCACCAGCACGGCTCCGACGCGGTGCGGTACTGGGCCGCCAGCGGCCGACCCGGCACCGACACCGCCTTCGACCCCGGCCAGATGAAGGTCGGCCGCCGTCTCGCCATCAAGATCCTGAACGCCAGCCGCTTCGCCATCAACCTCGGCCCCGCACCCGAGGGGGCGGCGCCCACCGAAGCCCTCGACCGCTCGGTGCTCGTCGCCCTGGCCGACCTCGTTCAGGAGGCCACCCGGGCCTTCGACGCCTACGACTACGCCCGGGCCCTCCAGCGGACCGAGACGTTCTTCTGGTCGTTCTGCGACGACTACCTGGAGCTGGTCAAGACCCGGGCCTACGGCGAGGACCCCGACGACACCGGGGCCGCGTCGGCCCGCGCCACCCTCGAGCTCGCCCTCTCCGCCCTGCTACGGCTCTTCGCCCCGTTCCTGCCGTATGCCAGCGAGGAGGTCTGGTCGTGGTGGCAGGACGGCTCGATCCACCGGGCTCCCTGGCCCGATGCCGATGCGCTCCGAGCGGAGGCCGGCGACGCTGACCCGGCGGTGCTCGCAGTGTGTGCGGACGTCTTGGGCGCGGTCCGCAGGGCCAAGTCCGACGCCAAGGTCTCCATGCGCGCCGAGGTCACGTCGGTCGCGGTGGACGACACCGACCGGCGCCTCGCCGCCCTCGCCGGCGCCGCGCAGGACGTCCGCGACGCCGGGCGCATCGCCGAGCTCACCTGGAGCGCGTCGACCAACGGCACCGAGAACGAGATCCGGGTCGCCCTGGCCGACGGCTGATCGGCACCCGAGCCTGAGCGGTGGTGACGATGGAGGTCGGATCTCGCTAGAGCTGGTGGAAGGGGTTGGCGCCGCTCTGGAGGCCGAGGACGATCACCAGCACGATGCCGATGACCACGCCGATCACCAGCGGACCGATGACCCACTTGGGATCCTCGGTCGGGTGGTCGCCGCCGTGGTCGTCAACGTGCACGTCATGGCCGTGGTCATCGTGGACCAGGTGGTCATCGGGCTCGTGACCGGGCTCCGGCACCGCCGGGGAGGTGTGGGTTGCGCCGTGGCGAGCCTCGTCGAGGTCGACGTTGCTCGCACCCACGTCGTCGATCGGCTCCTCGGCCTGGTCGGGGCGGGGGTGGGTTCTCTCGTCGGCCATCGACGCGAACGGTAGCGGCGGCCCATCTCCGCCGCACACCGGCGCGCCCCGAAGGCTCCATCGCCAGCCAACCGGCCGACCCGGCTGACCGGCGTCGCGTCACGCCGCAGGCGGGGCCGGGGGGAGGACCGTGCCGGTGGGCATCTCGATGCCGGCGGCGGCAAGCGCGGCCTGCAGCTCCCGGCGCAGGGCCCGCATCACCTTCCACTGCGAGCCCGGCAGCGTCTTGACGACGAGCCGGAGGGTGATGCCCATGGGGGAGAGGTCCTCCACCCCCCAGACCTCGGCCTCCTCGAGCACGTCGAGGGCCAGCTCGGGGCGCCCGGCGACCTCGTCGGCCACGTCCTTCAGGATCACCAGGGCCCGCTCGACGTCGGTGCCCTGGGCCACGACGATGTCGAGCAGGGCGCGCGCCCACTGCTGGGACTTGTTGCCGACCCGGAGGATCTCGCCGTTGGGCACGTGCCAGACCGTGCCGTTCACGTCGCGGAGCCGGGTGGTGCGCAGGTTGACGGCCTCGACGGTGCCGACGGCGTCGCCCAGATCGACGATGTCGCCCACGCCGTACTGGTCCTCGATGAGGATGAACGTGCCCGACAGGAAGTCACGGACGAGGCTCTGAGCCCCGAAGCCCAGGGCCACGCCGACCACGCCGGCGCCGGCGATGAGCGGGCCGAGGTTCAGGCCGATGACCTCGAGTGAGTAGGCGACGGCGAAGGCGTAGACGACCCCGGAGGAGATGCTCTTGAGCACCCCGCTGATCGTCTCGGCCCGCGCCGCCGAGCGCACGCTCGGGACCTGGGCGCTCACGAGGAGGTTGGGCGCCCGCTCTCGCGCCCGCTTGAGGTGCCCCGAGCCCACCGACCCGACGATGTGGTCGGAGAAGCGGCGGATGAGACGCCGCACGACCTTGGCGACGATCCACGCCACGAGCCAGATGACCAGGATGCGCAGCGGCTTGTCGAACGCCCAGCTGGCGACGTTGGCCCACGTCTCGCTGCCGGTCCACTCCTCGACGTTGCGGTAGGCGATGCCGTCGGAGGCATCGGTGGTGGAGGTGGTCGACCCCTCGGCTTGAGCGACGATGATCGGGGACGCGGGCATGACGGCCCACGACCCTAGGGGAGCGTGACGGCCGACCCCACGACGCCCGGGGCCCGGTGCGGCGTGGCCTCGGTCACGGGCCCGGGGTCCTCAGCGCGCCGCGGTGCGACGGTCGACGGCGCGGGCCAGGGCCTCCACCAGGCGGACCGCAGGGTGGTACCGGACGATGACGTCGACCACCCGTCCGACGGGATCGGGCGGCGTGGGGCGCAGCAGGATCGTCCGGGCCTCGGTCGCCCGCCGGAACGACACCGCGTCTCCGCCGACGTCGGGGTGGCGCACCCGCACGGCGTGGCGGAAGGCCTTCTCCACGAGCGTCGCCGGCGCGCTGACCGGAACCCCCAGCTCGCGCGCCGCAGCAGTCCGATCCACGACCCCGACGCTACTGCCGGCGGACGGCTCTGAACTGCCCACGTGCCCAGGATCGTTGCTCAGTCAATGGGATCGAGGCGATAAGTTGGGCGTCATGGCGATGATGCAGCCCGGGCTCCGGGCCCGCAAGAAGCAGGCGACGGCGACGGCCCTGCAGCAGTCGGCCATCGAGCTCTTCTTGGCTCGCGGGTACGACGAGACGACCGTCCAGGACATCACCGATGTCGCCGGCGTCTCGCAGCGGACGTTCTTCCGCTACTACGCCACCAAGGACGCCGTGCTCCTAACCGAGCACACCCGCCGGGAGGATGACCTGCGGGCCTTCCTGGCCACCCGCCCCGACGAGCCGATCGGGGCGACGGCCCGGGCCTTGATCGCCCACCTCGCGGAGGACATCAGCGAGCGTCAGGAGCTGGTGAAGGTCCAGACCCAGGTCTTCTTCAGCGTGCCGAGCCTGGCTGATCGCTTCGCCGGCCACCACGACCGCCTGGCGATGATCGTGGCCGAGCACCTCGCCGGACGACTCGGCGTGGCCCACGACGCCGATGCCCGGCCCCGCCTCGTGGCCAACCAGGTGATCCGCAGCTGGACCACGGCGATCCTGCTGTGGCTCACCGCCGGGATGACCGGCGACCTGCCGGCGATGGCCGAGGAGACGCTGACCATCGCTCGCCGCGATCCGGCCCTGGTCGACGCGGACTGAGCCTCGAGGTCGCGCCGGGCGAGATCGCCGCCCGTGGCGTATCCGCTCAGCCCTCGGCGGCGGTGGTGGCCGGGGCGTCACCCTCGCCCTCGGCCGGGACCGTCGTCTCACCCTCTGCCGGGGCGTCGCCCTCGCCCGGCGCGTCCCCCTCGGGCGGGACCGTCGTCTCACCCTCCGCGGGGGCCTCACCCTCGGGCGGCGGAGCCGGGGCCTCGCCCTCGGGCGGGGCATCGCTCACCTCGAGGAGGTCGATGACGAACACCAGGGCCTCGTCGGGAGCAATGCCCTGGTTGCCCTCGGGGCCGTAGGCCAGGTCGGAGGGAATGACCAGCATGCGGCGGCCGCCGACCTTCATGCCTGGGATGCCCTCGGTCCAGCCCTCGATGAGTTGACCCTCGGTGAGGGTGAAGTCCGCGGGCATCTCGCGATCCCACGAGGAGTCGAACTGCATGCCGGTCGAGCACGCGACGCCGACGTAGTGGACCGAGATGGCCTTGCCGAGCTCGGCCTCGGCCCCGTCGCCGGGGGTGATGTCCATCTGCTGGAGCTCGGTGGGCGTCTCGCCGACGGGCATCTCGACGTCGGGCTTGCCCTCGGCCTCGGGGATGTCGGTGGCCTCCTGGCACTCCTTGCCCTCGGCGCTCTCGATCGTGGTCGGGGCCGATTGCGTCGGCAGGTCGGAGTCCTCGGTGACGTCCGCGACGACGTTGCCGTCGTCGTCACCACCGCAGGCCGCGGTGAGCAGGAGCAGGGCGGCGGTCGCCGCCATGGCGGCGAGGCGGCGGCGCGTGGCGGGGCGGGGGCGTGGGGCGGGGCGGGGGGTCGGGAGTGCAGACATCGGGGCGGAACCCTACCGGCCGCGGTGCGGCGCCAAGGACGCGGCCGTGGGCACGCGGGTCGCAGCTCCCCCGTCCGAGGCCGGGCCGAGAGCGCAACCCCGGTTCCCGCCGAGGCGGCGACCGCGACGCGCGACGCAACGTGCAATCAGTGCCCCGAGGCCAAGCCGGCGGCGCTCTTCCACCCGATGATCGATGCCGGAACCGCCAGGGCCAGGGTCCCGAGGCGCCCGCGGCGATCGAGCTCGCGGCCGTACACGAGGGCGATGGCGGCATCGAGGGTGTCGGCCGCGGCGCCCACCTGCACCCAGCGCGCCGCGGCCGGCCCGTCGCCGTCGGAGAGGGCCATGAGCGTGCCGGCGCCCAACACCGCGTCGCGGATGCCGAAGGCCCGCAGCCACCAGACGTAGGGCACCGGGGGGTCCTGGCGGTTGCCGCTGCGCCGGGTGAGCAGGCGCGGGGCGACGAGCATGAGCAGTCCGAAGCCGACGCGGCCGACGGCCACGCCGCGGGCAGTGGTGCGGTCGTCCATGGCCGCATCCTGGCACGCCGTGTGACATTCGACCCAGGTTCCCAACCTGTTCATCTCATCGGGCCCAACACCGGCATGGCCGCCGTCGATGGTGTCCAGATCGAGCCGCAGATCACCTACGTGCTCGACACGTTGGCCTGCTCGATGACGACGCACCGCGAACCCGACGGCTGGTCTGCGCTGACCCTCTGGGCTTGGGTGACCGACTCCCGGAGGCGTTGCAGGTCCGCCATGGCGGTGTCGATCTGGTCGAGGCGCTGGGCCAGCAGGGCCTGGGTGCGGTCGCAACACGGCTCCCCGCGGGCCGCGATCTCCATGATCTCCGCGATGGCGTCGAGCGACAGGCCAAGGCTTCGTCCGCGCCGTATGAACTTGAAGGCCTCGACGTGCTCATCGGTGAAGAGCCGGTACCCGGAGACGGTGCGGTCGACCTCCGGCACCAAGCCCCTCGACTCGTACAGCCTGGCGGCGCGGGCGGTGACCCCCGCAGCTCGCGCCGCCTCTCCGATCGTGTAGCTGCTCATCAGCATGCTCCGCCTTGACCTTGACGTTGGGTCAACGTTCTACCGTCCGGGGACCCCAACGACTACCGAGGAGATACCAATGGCGTTCCAAAAGGGTGAGGTCTACCGCTGCACGATCGAGTCGTGCGGCTGCGAGGTCACGGTCACCAAGGGTGCCCCGTCAGATTGTCCGGGCACCGCCAACCCGACGTGTTGCTGCGGCGAGACGATGGAGACGGTGGCCACCTGACAATGGAGGTTCGCTCCGGACTCAGTGGCTGCTACGAGAAGCGGATGTCGAGGGTGCGCAGGTAGGTGTGGAGGCCGGCGTCCTGCACCGGCAGGAGGCGGGCCGGAGCGCCGCTCTCGTTGTGATGGGAGTGCCACCAGCCCGGCGGGGTGACGAACGCACCGCCGGGCTCCCAGTCGACCCGCCGGGCGTCGAGGATCTCGCCGTCGTCGGACAGGCGGGGTCCGACCCGCGTGTAGCAGCCGGGTTCGCAGTCGAGGATGAGGTCGAGGGCGACGGACTGGTGGCGGTGCGGCTTCTGCACGGCGTCGACCGGTAGCAGCCCGACCATGGCCCACAGCACGTGGGTGGCGGTGAGGGTCTGGTCCTGCTCCGCGTTGTTGAGCAGGACGCTCACCCGGTTGCGGCGCTCGGCGGCGGGGTCGGCGGCGACCCGGGCCAGCTCCTCGGTGCAGCGCGCTGCGGTGAACAGCGTCGGGCGCAGCCGGGGCTCCGTGGGGGCGACGCCGAGGTAGCGCAGCAGTGGCTCGTCGGTGACCCAGTAGAGGGTGGCATCGGCCGACGCCCGGTGGGTCGAGCGGCAGAGGCCGGGCAGGGCGATCACGTCGCCGGTGGCCCACGCGACCGATGTGGTGTCGTGGGTGTCGCCGCCGACGCTCGTGCAGTCGACGGTGGTGGTGCCCTCGCCGGCCAACACCACGTAGATCTCCGAGGTGGCGACGGGGGCGGTGGCCAGCTCGTCGCCGGCCCGTACGGTGACGAACGAGGCCAGCAGTGCCGGGCTGGTGGCCGGGCCGCCGTCGATGGCGAGCGGCGCACTCAGGTCCAGCGCGACGATGCCCGTGGGGACGTTGTGGTGGAGCGACGCGGGGAACTGCTCCACGGGGACGAGCGAGGTGGAGCGCCCGACGGGGTTGGCGGCCCGCGTGTACTCGTGGAACCGGGCGTCGCCCGTCCAGTCCTCGAGGGCCAGACCGACCGGGAGGCCGACGGAGGTCGGCGGATCGGTGAGCGTCATGTCCTCCATGATGCCGAGCCCGGCGCCGACCTGCTCCTCCCCCGCCGCCCGTGACCCGGATGTCAGGCGCCGAGGGCCCGTCCCAACAGGGTGCGGTGGCGGAGGATCCACGCCGCGCTCCTCGCCCGCCAGGCGATGGCCCACATGACGGGGAAGCCGGTGGCATCGACGGCGTCGGTCGACCCTGGTGTCACCGCGCCGCTGACCGCCTCGTGGGCGGCGTCGTGGATCGCGACCTCGGCGAGCTGGCTGACGAAGCGCTCACGGCGGACCCGGTCGAGCCCGTAGGCGTCGACCAGGCCCCGCAGCTGTCGCGCGCGAGTCGCCGCCGGTGCCAACCCGGCGAGCTCGGCCACGTCGTCGTCGTGGAGCTGCACGTTCAGCCACGCCGCCAGAGCAAGGTCCCAGGTGGCGTCGACGGGCCCGGCGGTGTCCCAGTCGATGAAGGCGACCGGCAGGCCGTCGCGGGCGAGGATGTTCCAAGGCCCCAGGTCGCCATGGCCAATCACGGGCCGATCGCCCGGGAGGTCCCGCGTGGGCGACGGTTGCCATCGAGGGGTCGGAGGCGGGACGAACGTGGCCGTGGCGACGTGGAGCCGGCACACCAGGTCGCCGATCGACGCCAGCGCCTCGTCGCTCCAGGGCCGCGGCTGGGGGCTCTCGCCCTCGATGTAGGCGAGCGTCTCCCGGCCCTCGGGATCGAAGCCGGTCCCGACGACCCTCGGCGACGCGGGGAAGCCGGCGTCCTCGAGGTGGCGCAGCAGGGCGATCACCGTCGGGCTCTGGGGACCGGGCGAGCGGAAGACCACGCCCCCGGCCTCGGTCACCTCGGTCCGGGACCCACCGGCGAGCGGGCGTTCGAACGGGCCCGGGCTGTCGGTCACGACACGACCATGGTGTCGACCACCACGGCCGGGTCGACCGACCCGATCACCGCTCAGCGAGCGCCGTCTCGAAGGCCCTCCACTCATCGTCGGTGAGACCGTCGATGGCCATGTCCTCATCGCTGGGTAGCGGCCGAGCCCGTCCGAGCGCCTCCTGCGGAGACAGCACGGTCAAGCCCTCCGGGTTCTCCGGACGCGAGACGGTGGACATGTCCACGAGTGTACGGGGCGTTTCATGCGGTGACCGTGGAGAGGACTTGACCGAGGCTCGATCGACGCTTCCTCATGTGCGTGAAGGGGGACCGTCGGGTGTCAGGGCACGACGACGGCGCGGCCGGTGAGGGTGCCGGCGTCGAGGGCGGCGTAGGCGTCGGCCACCCGGGCGAGGGGGAACTCGTCGATGTCGACGTACACCCGGCCCTCGGCGGCGAGGGCGATCACCCCACGGGCATCGGCGATCGACGAACCCTGCACGGCGGTGATCGTCGCCTCGCGGGGCAGGCCGCCGAACCACGGCCGGGGGTAGCTGCCCCCACCCGCGCCGACGAGGACGAACACGCCGCCCCGCCGCAGGGCGCGGAGACCGGCCTTGATCGTGGCGTCAGTGCCGACGATGTCGATCACTGCGTCGACGCCGTCAGCTCCGCGGCCGGCACAGGTGCGCAGCTGGCGGTGCAGACCGTCGGCGGCGCCGTCCAGGACGTGGTGGGCGCCGAACTCGAGAGCCAGCTCGCGTCGGCGGGGGTCGACGTCGACGGCCACGACCTCGGCGCCGGTGACGGCCCGGAGGATCTGCACCGCGAACGACCCGAGCCCGCCCACCCCGATCACCACCGCCGCAGATCCGAGGCCGAGCTCGACCGCCGCCCGGCGGACGGCGTGGAACGACGTGGCGCCGGCATCGGTGAGCGGCCCGGCCCGGCGCGGGTCGAAGGATCCCAGCGGCAGGAGGTTGCGGGGTCCATCGACGAGGACGTAGCGGGCCAGGCCACCGTCGCGGCCGTAACCCCGACCGGTGTCGCCGTGGGCGCAGGCGCTGTCGCGCCCGGCCCGGCAGTGGGCGCACGCACCGCACGACGACGGCGAGGTGAGAGCCACCGCGTCGCCGACAGCGACGCCCCCGACCCCGGTTCCGATTGCGGCGACGTGACCCGCGGTCTCGTGGCCGAGCGTGAACGGCACCCGCCAGCCCAGGGCCTCGCCGATCTCGCCGGGCATCTGCACCATCGTCAGGTCGGAGTGGCACAAGCCGCACCCGGCCACCTCGACGAGCACCTGGCCGGGTCCGACGTCGGGCACCGGGACCTCGACGAGCTCGGGCGGCCGCTGCCAGGCCACGACCCGGTACGCCGTCATCATCTCAGCCACGTGCATCGCCCCTGGCGGTCGCCGACGGTGCACCGCGGCCGCTGGCGGTCGCCGACGGCGCACCGCGGAGGGCCCGGGGCGCGCTCAGTTGGCGCCCGGTCACGTTCCGGGGCGCGGAGTGGTCGTGGGGCGACCACGTCGCGCCCCGGTTCGGTGGCAGTGCGAGCCGGGCGCGCTGACCACGCCTGTGTCGACCGCAGTGCCCCCGGCCACCGATGACCGCCGATCAGCTGAGGAACCCGAAGAACGAGGCGCGGCCCGGGGCGTAGCTGGCTTCCGGGTCGGCGCGGACCGCGGCGTCGAGGGCGACGGCGTCGTCGCCGACGAGGATCCGCCAGCGACCGTCGGCCACCCCGTCGAGGATCACGGTTGCGGCGCGGGCGGCGGTCATGGGCGCGGTGTCGCGGAACATGTCGCCGAAGCCCTCGACGAGGTCGCGCACCTCGTCGCCGCTCAGGGCCTCGACGTCGAGGCCGGCGCGACCCAGGAGCTCCTTGCTGCGCTCGAGCTGGTCGGGCTCCTCGCTCCCGTCGCCGCGGTGGATGCGGCGGCTGTTGTTCATGATGTCGGTGCCGATGTGGCCGGGCATCACCACGTGGACCGCCACGTGCGGGGCGTTGACCCGCAGGTCCTCGATGAGCGCCTCGGAGAAGCCCTTCACCGCGAACTTGGCCGTGCTGTAGGCGGTGTGCGGGATGCCGGGGCCGAGGGCGGCCCAGAACCCGTTGACGCTGCTGGTGTTGACCAGGGCCCCCTCTTCGGCCGCCACCAGCAGCGGGAGGAAGGCCCGGCTGGTGTTGTAGACGCCGCCCCAGCACACCGCGAAGGTGCGCTCCCACTCGGCCCGGTCGCCGGTCACGAAGCTGCCGCCGCCGCCGATGCCGGCGTTGTTGAACACCAGCTCGAGGTGGTCGGTGGCGTGCTCGGCGAGCACCTCGTCGCGGAAGCGCTCCATGGCCGCGGCGTCGGACACGTCGCCCCGATGGGTGCTGACGCGGACGCCGGCGGGCGCGCCGTCCAGCGCCCGTCGCTCGGTGTCGGCCAGCGTGTCGACGTGGACGTCGCACGTCGCGACCGAACAGCCTCGGGCGGCGAGCTGGACCACCAGCTCACGACCCATGCCGGTCCCGCCGCCGGTCACCACCGCGAGCTTCCCGTCGAACGATTCCATGCCTGGCTCCCTCGGTCGGCGGCGAACGTAGCACCGGTCCGACCGGGCCGAGCCCGCCTCAGGCTGACACTCGGACGAGGCGGGGGAGGCGCACGCGGGCCATGATCAGACCAACGAGGGCGACGAGCCCGGCCACGACGAACGCGGCCCGGTCGGTTCCGGCGAGATCGACGAAGAGGCCCAACACCGGTGCCCCGAGCCCCTGGGACAGGTCGAAGAACAGCGAGAAGGTGCCCACCGCGTGGCTTCGCTCGGCGGCCGGTGCGGTGTTGATGGCCAGGCCGAAGAGGGCGGGGAACAGCAGCGACATGCCGACCGAGAAGATCAGGGTGCCGGCGAAGATGGCGCCGGGGGCGTCGACCGCCGCGATCACGGCCATGCCGGCGGCGACCGAGAGCAGTGAGACCGTGGTGGTGCGCCCGGCGCCGAAGCGGTCGGGGATGCGGGCGCCGAAGATGCGGACGACCAGCACGGAGATGCCGTAGAGCAAGAAGTACGGGCCGGCGTCGTCGATGCCGAGGTCGTCGAGGTGCAGCGCCAGGAACGAGCTGAAGGCGGCGAAGCCGATGAGCCCGAGCAGCAGGATCGTGCCCGGCATCACCGCCGCGGGGTGCAGGATCCTGCGGCGGGGCCGATCACCGTCACCGTCACTCTCCGGTCCCTCGACGACGTCGCTCGGACGGCTCTCGGCCGGCGCCCGACCCAGGTGGGCCGGGATCAGCAGGGCGACCAGCGATCCGAAGGTGGCGAGGATCGTCGCCACCAGCCACACCCGTCCGGCCCCGCCGCTGCGGTAGAGCGTCTCGCCCAGGAACGGCCCGATGGCCAGGCCGCCGTAGATCGAGATGGAGAAGAACGAGGCGGCCTCACCCCGGCGGTCATCGGGGCTGAGGTCCTGCGCCGCGGTCGCCACGCCCACGAAGAACGCGGCCTCGCCCAGGCCGGTGACGAGCCGGAAGGCGACGAGCACCGGCAGCGAGGCCACCAGCCCGTAGCCGGCGATAGATGCGGCCGCGACGGCGCCGCCGACCACGGCGAGCGGCCGCCGGCCCAGCCGGTCACCGAGGCGCCCCACGGCCGGGCGGATCAACGCGGCCGACACCGCGAAGGCGCCGACGGCCACGCCGACCGCCACGCCGCCGCCGCCGAGGGTGTCCTCGACGTAGCGGGGCAGCACCGGCAGGAGCATCCCGAGAGCGGTGAAGTAGCCCAGCGCGGCCACCACGATGAGCCCGAAGGTGGGGGTGACCAGCCTCTCGGGGGCCCGCCCGTCGGCGGGTGAGGCGTCGAGGGTCACGGGGCTAGCCAACCACGCGACGCCCCGCACCCTTCCCGACGCCGGGTCGGGCGAGGCTGTCGCACCCCCTGCGTAAGGTGGCCTCCGATGCCCCCGATCAACCTGGTCACGGTGCGCTACGGCCCCGACGCCGCCCACGCCCTGCGCGACGCTGTCTCCGCCGCCAAGGCCGACGAGCCCCTCGCGCCGGTCACCGTGGTCGTGCCGTCCAACCACGTGGGTGTCACCGCGCGCCGGTTGCTGGGCTCGGGGCGGCTCGGGCCCGTCTGCGGCCGCGGCGTCGGCCTGGCCGGCGTGACGTTCCTGACCACCTACCGCTTGGCCGAGCTGCTGGGCTCCGCCGCCCTCGCCGGCCAGGGCCGCCGGCCGGTCTCCACCCCCGTGCTGGCCGCGGCGGTCCGCGGGGTGCTGGGGGCCGAACCGGGGCTCTTCGCCGAGGTCGCCGACCACCCTGCCACCGAGACCGCCCTGGTCGCCACCTACCGCGAGCTGCGCGACGTGCCCCCCGCCGCCCTCGGCGCAGTGGCCGCGACCGGGACCCGCGCCGCGGACGTCGTGCGCATCCACCGAGCGACGCGCGCCGTCCTCGCCCCCGATTGGTACGACGAGGAGGACCTCACCGCCGCCGCCGCCGCCCGGCTCCGCTCCGAGCCCCGGACCGG
The DNA here is from genome assembly GCF_035575815.1 of Iamia sp. Classification (NCBI taxonomy): domain Bacteria; kingdom Bacillati; phylum Actinomycetota; class Acidimicrobiia; order Acidimicrobiales; family Iamiaceae; genus Iamia; species Iamia sp. The sequence goes on along the minus strand of NZ_DATLXO010000130.1, from coordinate 23,077 downwards.
GGCCGAGCTGGGCGCGGTGGTGGTCCACCTCCCGCAGGTGGTCTCCCTGCACGCCGCGGAGCTGCTGCGCGCCGTCGGCGAGATCGTGCCGGTCACCGTCGTCGCCGGCCTCGCCGCCACCGGGGCGGCCGACGACGAGGTCCTCACCTCGCTGGCCCGGCTCGGGATCGACACCCCGGCACCGTCGCCCGCTCCGCCACCGGTGGCCGCCGACCGCACCCGCATCCTCAGCACGTCCGACGCTGATGACGAGGTGCGCGCCGCCGTGCGCGCCGTGGTCGACGCCGCCCGGGCCGGCACCCCCCTCGACCGCATCGCCATCCTGCACGCCGCGCCCGATCCCTACGCCCGGCTGCTGCACGAGCACCTGGCGGCCGCCGGCATCGGCCGCAACGGGGCGTCGCCGGTGGCCGTCTCGGCCCGGGTGGCGGGCCGGGCGCTCACCGGTCTGCTTGACCTGCCCGAGCAGGGCTGGTCGCGCCACGCGGTGCTGGCCTGGCTCAACGGTGCCCCCGTGCTCCACGACGGTCGGCGGCCGCCCCTGGCGGCGTGGGAGACCCTCTCGCGCGACGCGGGTGTCGTCCGGGGACGGGAGCACTGGGACCAGCGCTTGGCCGCCCTGGCCGATGGCCTCGACGCCGAGGCGGTGGCCGTCGTCGCCGACGACGGGCCGCAGTGGCGGGTCGAGCGCTCGCGGCGGGCCGCGACCCGGGCACGCGACCTCCGCACGTTCGTGCTCGAGCTGGTCGGCGACCTCGACCGGGCCGCGTCGCGACCCCGCACCTGGGCCGAGCACAGCCGCTGGCTCCGGCGGGTTCTCCACCGCGCGGTCGGCTCCGCCGCCCACCGCACCCGCTGGCCCGACGACGGGGCCGAGCGCCGGGCGGCCGAGCGGGTCGAGCTGGCCATCGACCGGCTGGGGGCGCTGGGCGCGGTCGAGGCCGGCACGGTTCCGCTCGACGTCGTGGCCCGCACGTTGGCCGTCGAGCTGGAGTCCGACCTCGGCCGGGTCGGCCGCTTCGGCGACGGCGTGCTGGTCAGCACCCTGGCCATGGGCGCGGGCCTCGACCTCGACCTGGTGGTGGTGGTCGGCCTGGCCGAGGGTCTGGTGCCCTCGGCCCCCCGCGACGACTCCCTCCTGCCCGACCGTGAGCGCCGGGCCGCCGGCGGCCTGCTCCCGCTACGGCGCGACCTCGTCGGCCGCCAGCACCGCGAGCTGGTCGCGGCCCTGGCCTCGGGCCGCAGCCAGGTGCTCTCGTACCCCCGGGGCGACCTGCGCCGCAGCAACGAGCGGGTGCCGTCGCGCTGGCTGCTCGACGTCGCCTCCACCCTCGCCGGCGAGCGCTGGTGGGCGCCGGAGCTGGCCGCCGCTCGGGCCCCGTGGCTCACCCACGTGCAGTCGTTCGACCACGGCCTCCGCCACCTGTCGGTGCCGGCGACCCCGCAGGAACACCGGTTGCGGACCTTGCTGGCAACGGGCACCGGCTCCCGGTCGTTCGCGCCCGTCCGCGCCCTGGGCGACCCGGTGCTCATCGCCGGAGCCGAGCTGGTCGAGGGCCGGTCGTCACCGCGCCTCACCCGGTTCGACGGCAACCTCGCGGGCCTGGCGCTGTCGTCGCCGGCCGACCCCGAGACGGCCCGCACCGCGTCGGCCACCGGGCTGGAGCGATGGGCCCGCTGCCCGTTCGACTACTTCCTGAGCAGCGTCCTGGGCGTCCGCGAGCTGGAGAACCCCGAGGACGCCCTGACGATCTCACCGCTCGACCGGGGCAGCCTCATCCACGACGTGCTGGAGCGCTTCGTGCTCGAGGTCCTGGCCCGACCCGAACCGCAGCGCCCGGGCCCGCACGACCGCTGGACGGCGGCCGATCGGGCCCGGCTGCGCGACCTCGGCCTCACCGCTTGCGCCGGCTACGAGGCCCAGGGCCGCACCGGGCGCACCCTGTTCTGGAACCGGGACCGGGCCCGCATCCTCGCCGACCTCGATGCCACCCTGACCTTCGACGAGGAGGTGCGCGACGTCGAGGGGAGCCGGCACCTGGCCGCCGAGCTCGCCTTCGGCGCCGACCGCGACGCCGTCGACCCCGTGGCCCTACCCCTACCCGATGGCCGCCACGTGCAGTTCAAGGGCAAGGCCGACCGCGTCGACCGCACCGGCGCCGGCGGGCTGCTGGTCGCCGACTACAAGACCGGCAGCGATCGCGACTTCGTCAGCCTGTCCGAGGAGAACCCCGACCAGGGCGGCACCCGCCTCCAACTTGCCGTCTACGGCGCCGCGGCGCGCGCCGCGGTGGGGGAGCCCGACGCCCGCGTCCGGGCCGAGTACTGGTTCACCTCCCGCAAGGCGGGCTTCACCCGCCGCGGCTACGAGCTGACCGCCGCCGTCACCGAGCGCATCTCCGAGACCCTCGGGCTCATCGTCGAGGGCATCGAACGCGGCACCTTCCCGGCCCACCCCACCGAGCAGACCGGTGCGCCGTTCAACCCGTGCTGGAGCTGCGATCCGGACTTCCTGGGCGTGGCCGACCTCCGGCGGACCTGGGCGGAGATGGCCGACGACCCCGCCCTGGCCGGCTACCTCACCCTCATCGACCCCGAGCGAAGGATCAACCCCGACGTGACGGCCGGGCCGGAGCGGCGGGTCACGGACGAGGGGCAGTCTGGGGTCGACACCGGGGCCGACGCCGAGGTGGTCGCCGGTGGCTGACGCCCCCCTAGCCCCCGAGCAGCCACCGCCGCCACCGGCCCCACCCGCCGAGCCACCGCCGCCCCCGGACCAGGCCGCCCGCGATTCGATCGGGACGGTCCTCGACCAGACCCTCTTCGTCGAGGCCGGCGCCGGCTCGGGCAAGACCACGGCCCTGGTCGATCGGGTGCGGGCCCTCGTCACCGAGCCGGCCGACCCGACGCTCGGTCCCGACCCGGTCCCCCTGGCGTCGGTCGCCGCCATCACCTTCACGGAGAAGGCAGGGGCCGAGCTGCGCGAGCGGCTGCGCCGCACCCTCGAGCAGACCGTGGCGGCCGAGGGCGACACGGATCGGGCCGCGGCCTGCCGCGCCGCGCTGGACGACCTCGACGGGGCCGCCATCGGCACCCTGCACTCCTTTGCCCAGCGCATCCTCTCCGAGCACCCGGTCGAGGCCGGCCTGCCCCCGCGGGTCGAGGTGCTCGACGAGGTGACCTCGGGCGTCGAGTTCGAGCGCCGCTGGGCTCGCTTCAGCGACGAGCTGTTCGAGGACCCCGCCTACGAGCGCACCCTCCTCCTCCTGTTCGCGTCGGGCACCCGCGACACCACGCCCCACGCCCTGGCCCGCACGTTCAACAGCAACTGGGACCTCGTCGAGGAGCGCGTCGACCCCGACCACCCTGCGCCTCCGAGCGTGCACGACCTGGCCGCCGCCGCCTTCGACGCGGTCGACGAGGCGTGCCGGCACCGCAGCGCCTGCGGCGACCCCACCGACCGCCTGTGCCTATGGCTCGACGACGTATCCGAGTGGGCCGCTGCCGTCCGCGACATCGACGACGAGGTCGCCCTCCTCGAGGCCATCACCGGTGAGCGTCGCAAGGTCGGGGGCGGCACGCTCGGATTCCGTCCCGGCGGCGCCGGGGTGATGAAGGCGTGGGGCTCGAAGGACGCCAAGGCCGCCGCCGCGGAGGCGCTGCGCGAGGCGGGCGACGCCCTCGACGCGGTGGCCGGCGCGGTCGCCACTGCGTGCGCCCACCACCTGGCCTCGGCCATCCGGCGGTACACGCTCACCTCCGCCCAGGAGCGCCGCCGCGCCGGCGCTCTCGAGTTCCACGACCTGCTCGTGCTGGCCCGCGCCGTGCTGCGCCACCCCACCCACGGCGCCCGCGTCCGGTCCTCCCTCCACGACCGCTACCAGCGCCTGCTGCTCGACGAGTTCCAGGACACCGACCCGATCCAGATCGAGCTGGCCGTGCGCATCGCGGCGGCCGACCCCACCTCCGAGGCGGCCCGCTCCGACCCCTGGGACCAGGTCGAGGTCGCGCCGGGCCGGCTCTTCGTGGTGGGCGACCCGAAGCAATCGATCTACCGGTTCCGGCGGGCCGACATCGCTGTGTTCATGGCCGCCTCCCGCCGCTTCTCGGCCGACGGTCCACCGGTCACCCTCAGCACCAACTTCCGCACCGTCGACGGCGTGATCGACTGGGTCAACACCACCTTCGCCTGCCTGCTGGCCGAAGCGCCGGTCAACGACCTGCTGGTCGACTCCCAGCCGGCCTACGCCCCGCTCACCGCCGTGCGCCGCGACCCCCCGTCGGGGCCCCCGGTCGCGGTGCTCGGTCGGGACGTCCACGAGCCCGGCACCCGGGCCGCCACGGTGCGCGAGGCCGAGGCCGCAGACGTGGTGGCCACGATCCAACGAGCCGTCGCCGAGCCCTGGCCGGTGGCCGACGGGGCCGACGGCTGGCGCGACGCCACCCTGGGCGACGTCACCATCCTGGTGCCGGCGCGCACCTCGTTGCCGTACCTGGAGGACGCCCTCACCGAGGCCGGCATCGCCTACCGGGCCGAGGCCAGCTCGCTCGTCTACGCCACTCGGGCGGTGCGCGACCTGCTGATGGTGGTGCGGGCGGTGGCCGACCCCACCGACGAGCTGCGGGTGGTCTCGGCCCTGCGCTCGCCCCTGTTCGGGTGCGGCGACGACGACCTGTACCGGTTCCGGGTCGAGAGCGGCGGCCGTTGGAGCTACCTGGCCCCCCAGCCCGAGACCGTCCCCGCCGACGACCCAGTCGCGGCGGGGTTGGCGGCCCTGGCCGAGTGGCACCACCAGCGGGTGTGGATCAGCCCCCCGGCCCTGATCGAGACCATCGCCCGCGACCGCCGGGCCCTCGAGCTGGCGTTCGCCGAAGGCCGGCCCCGCGACGTCTGGCGCCGCATCCGGTTCGTCATCGACCAGGCCCGGGCCTGGTCCGACGCCACCGGCGGCGACCTGCGCGACTACCTCGACTGGGTCGGCCACCAGACCGTCGAGGGGGCACGGGTCGCCGAGGCCGTCCTCCCCGAGACTGACGACGACGCGGTGCGGATCATGACCATCCACGCGGCCAAGGGCCTCGAGTTCCCGATCACCATCGTATCCGGCCTCTCGAGCCGGCCCGGCCACGGTCCCCGCGTCGGCGACGCCCGGTTCCCGCCCGAGGGTGGGGTGGCCTACTACCTGGGCAAGAACGCCGAGACCCCGGAGTTCGCGGCGTCGCGACCGGTTGACGAGCAGATGGCCTTCGACGAGCGGGTCCGCCTGCTCTACGTGGCCACCACCCGGGCCCGCGACCACCTCGTGGTTTCGCTGCACCGGGTGGCCCGCCGGAGCGCGCAGGCGTCGCCCGCCACCCGCACCAACGCCGAGCTGCTGGTCGACGGCATGGGTGAGGCGGTGCTCGACGCCCTCCCCGACGCCGCCGACCATGACCTGGCGCCGGGACCTGCGGCCCGCGCCACGCCGGTGGCGCCGCCCGAGCCCTACGAGGTCTGGGCCGCGGCGCACGTCGCCGCCCTCACCGCGGCCCGGCGACCCACCACCGTCGCCGCCACCGCCCTCACCGACGAGGGCCGCCCCGACGTCGAGGCACCCGACGACGCCGGCGCCGGCCCGGACGACCCCGAAGCGGGCCCGGCCCCCGAGCCCACCCCCGGTGACCAGCTCGCCCTCGACCTCGGCGGACCCCGACGCTCGCGCGACCTCGACATGGCGCCCGACGGCGAGGACGCTGGGCTGCGCAAGCGACCCGGCGACCTCGACCGACCGCCGTGGCTCAAGGGCCGCTACGGCACCGCAGTGGGACGGGCGGTCCACGGCGTGCTCCAGACCGTCGACCTCGACGCCGCGGCCGACGACCCCGCCCTCGACCATGCGGTCGCGGCCCAGTGCCAGGCCGAGGCCGTCCCTGACCGGGCCGACACCGTGCGCGACCTCGTGGGCCAGGCCCTGGCCTCGCCGTCGGTGGTCGCGGCCGCGGCCGCACCGCACTGGCGGGAGATCTATGCCGGCACCCCGGTCGGCGGGCCCGACGGCCGCCTCCTCGAGGGCTACGTCGACCTCCTCTACCGCTCGCCCGACGGCCTGGTGGTCGTCGACTACAAGACCGCGGCCACCGCCGAGCCGGCCGAGCTCGACCGCCGGGTCGCCGGCTACCGGCGCCAGGGCGCGGCCTACGCCCTCACCGTCGGCCGGGCGACGGGCGAGGCGGTGGTGCGGGTCACGTTCTGCTTCCTCACCCCCGACGGCGTCGTCGAGCGCCACCTCGATGACCTGCCCACCGCGACCGCTGAGGTGGAGGCCGCCGTCGTCGCCGGCCACACCGTCGAGGTCGGCTGAGCCCAGCCGGAAGAACCTTGAGGTCGAGCCGCATCCCGATCGAAGCGATCTCCCGGCGGAGCCGCGATGGCCCCTTCCGGCGCTCCGGTCAGGGAGAGCCACCCTGTGCTCTACAACTCGTATACTTGAACGTATGACGACGCCGGTTCCCACCCGCTTCAGCGATGACGAGCTCCAGTTGATCGACGAGCTCGTCGCCGAAGGCATCGGCGAGAGTCGCTCCGCAGTGATCCGGCGCGCCGTGGGCCACCTCGCCGACGCGGTCGGCCGGGCACGGGTCGGCGCGGCCATCGCGGACTCGTATCGGCAGCGCCCGCAGACCACCGAGGACGACGAGCTGGCCATGGCGAGTGCCATCGCGCTCACCGAAGCCGAGCCGTGGTAGCGCAAAGCGAGCTGTGGTTGATGGAGACCCCGAACCAGAAGCGTCGTCCCGTCCTCGTCGTCTCCCGCGACGAGGTCATCCCTGTGGTCAACAACGTCGTGGTCGCGCCGGTGACGAGCACGATCCGCGACATCGGAACCTGCATCACCGTCGGGGCAGATGAGGGAATCGACCATGACAGCGTCGCCACCTTCGACAACCTCGCCGCCGTGCCCAAGGCCGTGTTGACGCGACGGCTCGGCGAGCTCGGCCTCGGTGGTCGCCGGCGCATTTGCCACGCGCTTGAGGCACTCGCCAACTGCTGACTCACCGCCATCCAGCCGGCGGGTAGTGGGCAGGTGGTCAGCTGACGTTCAGGTACGAGCGGAGCGCCTCTCGGATGACGTCGGACGCGGGTGTTGTCGGTCGCCGCACGCGTGTCGAGCGCCCGTCGCACCAGGTAGGCCTTCCGTAAGGTGGCGGTGTGGCGTGGCCGACGCTGATCACCGAGCGCCTCGTGCTCCGCCCGCTGACGTTCGGGGACCTCGACGATCTCGCCGCGCTTCACGCGCAGGAGTCCTTCTGGTGGTACCCGTTCGGTCGCGGCTGGTCGAGGCGCGAGACCCAGTCGTTCTTGGAGCGCACGATCGAGCGGTATCGGGCGCCAGGCATCGCCGTGTCGGCGGTCGTCGTCGCCGAGACGGGGGAGCTCGCGGGCTGGGCGGGCTTGTCGATCCCAACGTTCCTTCCCGAGGTCCTCCCGGCCGTCGAGGTCGGTTGGCGACTCGGTGAGCAGTATCGAGGTCGCGGGTTCGCAACGGAGGCTGGGGCGGCGTGGCTGCGCCATGGGTTCGAGGACCTTGGTCTCGAATCGATCGTGAGCATCTGCGAGCCGGAGAACGTCGCCTCGGGCGCCGTGATGCGGCGCCTCGGGTTCATGCTCGAACGGGAGACCACGCACCCCACCCGTCGCGTCGGCCTCCACGTCATGTCGCTGACGCGGGCCCGATGGCGCACAAGTTGACCGGTCGACGCTGCGCTCAGCCGGCGGGGCCGAGCAACCCGCCGCAGTTGCTGCCCCATCGACGATCTAGCCATACTTATGGTCATGTCGCCCTCCAACCACCTATCACTCGCCGACGTGAAGAGCCGGCTCTCCGAGGTGATCGAGGCTCTGGAACGCGAGCACGGACGTGTCGTGGTGACCAAGCACGGCCGCCCTGCGGCCGTCATGCTCAGCATCGAGGACCTGGAATCGCTCGAAGAGACCCTCGAGATCATGAGCAACCCTCCGCTGTTGAAGGCCATCCGTGAGGGCGAGCACGACGTGGAAGCCGGGCGCACCGACCAGTTGTCGCGAGAGGAAGCTCGGGCCCGAGTCGCGCGGCAGTGACACCTGTTCCGTACGAGATCACGTGGGCGTCTTGCGCGCTCCGGTCCCTCGATCGGCTGCCGGAGAAGATCGCCACGGCGTGTGTCGAGTTCGTCTACGGGAGCCTGGCCGAGAGCCCGCACCGAGTCGGCCGAGCGCTCCGCTTCGACCTCGAGGGGAACAACAGCGCGAGGCGTGGTGATTTCCGAGTGATCTACGTGATCGACGATGACCGTCACGACGTGACGGTCCTGGCGATCGACCACCGAAGCGATGTCTACCGGCCCCGATGAAGGCCGTCCATCAAGCGACTCCGGGTCGAGAGGGTCGCACCGGAGGCAACGCCGTCCCGTCGCGACGGGCTCGTGCGTGAGCACATCGCACGTCTCGGTCTGGGAGCAGACCGGCCACTGAGTGGCGGATGTCATCTCGATGGTGTTTCACCGTCCTTCTCGCCAGTGGGAGGTCCCGCGTAGCTCAACCGCGGAGCCAGCGTGGGGGGTGCGGAACGTCCGGCCCCGGCCGACAGCCCTAGCCACGTCTCGGTCTGGGAGAAGGCGGCGTAGCCGGCGGTATCGGGCAGGCTGTCGTGAGGAGGCTTGGACCCGCGATGCCGTCGAGACCGCCCTGGGAAACGAGCGAACGCGAGACGTTCCGCGTCACCTTCGACGAGGACGTGGAGGCCTACGACCGAACACGCCCGGTCGCCCCGAGGTACGTCTTCGACGATCTCGTCGAGCTCGCGGGCTTGCATCCAGGCTCGTCGGTCGTCGAGGTCGGCCCGGGAACTGGCCAGGCCACGCGCCCGTTGGCGGAGCGGCGCCTACAGATCGTGGCCCTGGAGCTCGGCCCCCATCTCGCGGCGCGAGCGCGGCGGAACCTTGCCGCCTTCACGGAGGTCGAGGTGGTGACGACCTCCTACGAGGCGTGGGATCCTGACTCCGCACGGTTCGACGCGGTCTTCGCCTCCAACTCGTTCCATTGGGTCGACCCTGCCATCCGGTTCCACAAGTCGGCCACCGTGCTCAGACCCTGCGGGCACCTGATCGTGCTGGCGACACCATGGGTCATCCCCGACGACGCGGACCGCTTCTGGTGGGATGTCCAGGACGACTACGTCGCGGTGGGCGGCGGGTGGGTCGACCCGGCGACCAAGCACCCCGACCGCACCGGGGACCTCGGATCGGAGGTGCGCGCCTCGGGACTGTTCGAGGCGCCAACGATCCGGCGATACCTCTTCGAGATCACCTTCACCGCCGACGATTACGCCCTCAACCTCTCGACCCAGTCGGGCATCAAGGAGCTCCCACCCGCCGCTCAGGCCGAACTGATCAGCAGGATCAGACGACGCATTCTGGAAGGAGGAGGCACCGTGGCGGCCCACCTGCTTGCCGCGCTGACGGTGGCGAGACTCCGTTCCTAGACGTCCAGCCCTGTGCGATCATCCGCTGCATGGCTGATCTGTGGCGGCGAGTTGCGTCCCATTCCAACCGGGATGATCGCGGGCTCGTGACGGTGTACCTGGACTCTGCGTCGGCGGTGGCTGCCCTGCTCGGGGATCACGCGGTTGCGAAGGCGTGGACGGAGCCGAGCGCGCTTCCCGAGATGCGCGTGGCGGGTCTCGCCGGGCACCTTGCTCGCTCGGTGTTGCTCACCGAGGCCGTGTTCGACGCGCCGATCGAGGAGGGTCATGCGTTGACCACCGCTGAGTACTACTTGGCCGGCGGCGACCTCTCCGATCTTGGTTCCCACTCCAACCTACGGGTCCGCGAAAGCGGCGAGGACACAGCGGCGGGCGGGCCGGGTGCCCTCGCCTTGACCGTCAGGGACGCGCTCGGACGCCTCAGCGCTCGGCTGCCCGGCGAGTCGCTTGCTGTGGCTCACACATGGTTCGGCCGTTGCACCACGCGGCGGACCGTGCTGGAGGCGCGCGTACTCGAGATGGTCGTGCACGCAGACGATCTGGCCGTCAGCGTTGGCATCTCGCGACTTGAGCTCCCATCGGCAGCGGTCGACCTGACCATCCAACTCTTGCTGGAGGTCGCACGGGGGCGGCACCCTCCGATGGCGGTCGTCCGGGCCTTTGCACGGCGAGAGAGGGACGCGGCCGACGCCCTCCGTGTCTTCTAGTCATGGGAGGTCGTGAGGGCTCGCCACTGGTCAAGGCTCGCGTGGGTCCCCAACCAAGGAGATGCAGCGCGATCAGTTGCGTGCGACGGCCTTGCGGGCCTGATCGGCCACACGGTCGATCTCGGCGGAGAACGGCACGTCGTCACGAGCGGACATATCGACGTCGATGCCGTCCCCGCCCGCACCCGGCGCGACACCGCGGCCGTGGTGCTCGACGGCGACGGCGACGTTCCGCCCTCTCATGTCCGAGACGTGGGCGATCTGCCCGACGGTAGGACGCATATATCCATCTTCGGCTCCGGCGGATATACTCGGCTGTCATGAGCAAGCGACTGGTCGACATCAACGACGAGCTTCTCGATGAGGCGGCGACGGTCCTCGGCGCCGCCACCATGAAGGAGACTGTGAACCGCTCCCTCGAGGCTGTCGTTCTCGCGGCGCGGCGTCGACGGCACGCCGACCGGCTCGAAGCGATGCGTGACCTCGACCTCGCGAAGCCGAAGGTGATGTCGGGCGCGTGGCGCTGAGCGCGACCTACCTCGCGGACAAGAGCGCGCTGGCCCGGTTCCCGGTCGCTGCAGTAGCGGCGCGGCTACGACCGCTGCTCGAAGACGGTGACCTCGCGACGTGTGCAATCGTCGATCTCGAGGTGCTCTACAGCAGCCGCAGCCTCGTCGACTACGAGGCGATTCTCGAGGAGCGGCTCAGCCTCGATGCCGCCCCCGTCACGCCCGAGGTGATGACGACGGCCATCGACCTCCAACACGAGCTCGCACGAAAGGGACAACATCGAGTCCCCATCCCTGACTTGATGATCTCGGCGGCGGCACGGGAGGCGGGTCTCATCGTCTTGCACTACGACTCGGACTTCGAGCGGATCGCCGCCGCAGGCGGCGCGCGGCACGAGTGGGTTGTTCCCCAGGGATCTGTCTGACGAGCAGGAACCTGCGGTCCTGCGCAGCCGGGTCGCCTGGTGCCGGTCGCGCCGCCAGGCACGATGTATGCTGATCTGCATGCAAAGCACGAGCGTCCGGATTGACGCCGCCACCCACCACGAGCTGAAGCAACTGGCCGCGGAGCTGCACACCACGGTCGGCAACACCGTGTCCCTCGCGGTACGGGCGCTTCGGCAGGACCGCGTCGGCGCGGAGCTGCAGACGCCGCTGCGCGACGACGAGGCTTCCTGGCTCGATGCCGAGCTCGGGTGATGTCATCGACCTCGAACTCGGGGCCCCCGAGGGACGCGAAGCGGGCTTCTGTCACCCCGCCGTCTTGGTGACGGCTCAGCGAATCCTCGACGCTGGACCCAGTGTCGTCCACGTCGTGCCGCTCACGACCAGGGTCCGGCCGTTCCACTCGGAGATCGTCATCGAACCCGATCCGGCCAACGGTCTCACCGATCTCTCGGCCGCCCAGTGCCAACACCTGCGTGCGGTGTCGCCGACCAGGATCGTCGCCAACCGCGGCAACGTCGGCCCTGCCGTGCTTGGGCAGCTGCGTGAGACGATCGCTGTGATCCTCGACCTGCCCTGACCGAGGTCGGTGACAGCCCCTCCGTGGCGCAGAAGTCCACATAGCTCGATCGCACAGCTCTGGCCGCGCCCTCCAGCCGAGTGCTCCGCGGCCGCCGCCCGGCGCTCCCGGGACTCGGCCACCTCGGGACCGACCTTCGCGGCCAGGACGGTGAGGGGGCCAGGTGGTGCACGACGCCCTCCCTACCACGGCCTCCCGCTGGCCATCGCCCTTGACAAGCGGGCGGCCGAAGGGGGATGGTTCAGGGGTGACAGCGCCGACCACCCTCCTCCTCCTCATGTAGACGGGTGCCCCCATATCGGCACTCGTCGCTGCTCCTGAGCCCCCGGGCCGGGAGCTTTCTTCGTTTTCCGGCCCCGTACCCTCCGCTGCCCCCGACCACCGCCCCAAGCCGCAGACTGCGAGCACGACCATGGCCCCCGAGCCCGTGACCCCCAAGCCCATGCCCTTCGACCGGTACCAGCCGACCGTCCCGGTCGAGCTCCCGGATCGCACCTGGCCGGACCGGCGCCTCACCGCCGCCCCCCGCTGGTGCGCGGTCGACCTGCGCGACGGCAACCAGGCCCTGATCGACCCCATGGACCCGGTCCGGAAGCGCAAGATGTTCGAGACCCTGGTGGCCATGGGCTACAAGGAGATCGAGGTCGGGTTTCCCTCCGCGAGCCAGCCCGACTTCGACTTCGTGCGCCAGCTCATCGACGAGGACCTCATCCCCGACGACGTGCACATCCAGGTCCTCACCCAGTGTCGCGACGACCTCATCGAGCGCACCTACGAGGCCATCGCCGGCGCCGGGCAGGCCATCGTGCACTTCTACAACTCGACCTCGACGCTGCAGCGCCAGGTCGTGTTCGGCCTCGACAAGGCGGGCATCACCGAGATCGCGGTCAACGCCGCACGCCTGTGCCGCAAGCTCGAAGAGACGGTGCCCGGAACCGCGGTGCGCTACGAGTACTCCCCCGAGAGCTTCACCGGCACCGAGCTCGACTACGCGGTCGAGATCTGCGACGCGGTGGCCGAGGTCATCGCGCCCACGCCGGAGCGGCCGCTGGTCATGAACCTGCCGGCGACGGTCGAGATGTTCACGCCCAACCTCTACGCCGATGCCATCGAGTGGTTCCTGCGCACGGTGCGCAACCGCGAGGCGATCCTGCTGTCGCTGCACCCCCACAACGACCGGGGCACCGCGGTCGCCGCCGCCGAGCTGGGCGTGCTGGCCGGCGCCGACCGGGTCGAGGGCTGCCTGTTCGGCAACGGCGAGCGCACCGGCAACGTCGACCTGGTGACCCTGGCGCTCAACCTCTTCAGCCAGGGCATCGACCCGGAGGTCGACCTCTCCGACATCGACGCCGTGCGCCGGGTCGCCGAGTACTGCAACCGCCTCCCCGTCCACGAGCGCCACCCCTACGCCGGTGACCTCGTCTACACCGCCTTCTCCGGGTCGCACCAAGACGCCATCAAGAAGGGCTTCGCCGCCCTCTACGCCACCTCCGAGGCCGCCGGCCGGGGACGGGACTACGAGCGCTGGGAGGTGCCGTACCTGCCGATCGACCCGGCCCACGTGGGGCGCACCTATGAGGCGGTCATCCGGGTCAACAGCCAGTCCGGCAAGGGCGGCGTGGCCTACATCATGGAGATCGAGCATGGCTTCGCCCTGCCCCGGCGCCTCCAGATCGAGTTCTCCAAGACGATCCAGACCATCGTCGAGGACACCGGCACCGAGATCGGCCCCGGCGCCATGTGGGACGCCTTCACCACCACCTACCTGCCAGCCGAGGCGCCGTTCGCCTTCCGGTCGAGCGAGCTGACCTCGAGCTCCGACGGGTCGAGCACCATCACCGCCCAGCTCATCGTCGAGGGCGAGCCCACGACCGTCACCGGCACCGGCAACGGCCCCGTCGCCGCCTTCGTCGCCGCGCTGGCCGACGGGCTCGGCGTCGCCGTCGAGGTCGTCGACTACCACGAGCACTCCCTCGGCGCCGGCGCGGATGCCACCGCCGTGGCCTACGTCGAGACCAAGGACGGCGACGGCACCGTGCGCTGGGGCGTCGGCACCGACCCCAACATCATCACCGCCTCGCTCAAAGCCGTCCTCGGCGCCGCCGCCCGCGCCCGGGTCGGCGGCTGAGCGTTCGGGTCCGGTCGAAGCGGGCCCGTGCCGTTCTCATCCGAGGTCAACCGACCACCGGCATGCGAGGCGAACCAAGGTCAGGTCGATGCTCCCCCGGCGATCTCGTCTCGGAGCGATTCCAGGTACGGCAAAGCCCGAAGGTCCTTGTCCCGCCCTGCAGCCCGCTTGGAGTCGATGACCCCGTCGAGGGACGCGACGCGGATCGACAGGCCAGCCGCGATCTCGACCACGCCGGCATCGGCGTCCCAGGCATCGAAGTCCTGACGCGGGCCCGTGGGCGCGAACGTCAGGTCGAGGTCGCCGTGGTCGGTGCAGAGGTTGAGCATCAAGGGCATCGCGTCCAGAAAGCCGGCGTCGATCGTCGTCGCGACCGGTCCGGCGGCAGTGCGCAGCTGGGCGCCGAGGCTCGTGAGCGCCCGGGCCAGCCGATCGAGGTTGGCAGGGTCACGGCGGGGAACCACATCGATGTCACTCGTCGGCAACGGCGAGCCGTGCAGGACGGCGGCGAACCCTCCGACGACGACGAAGCTCACGCCCTCGTCGTTGAGCGCCCGACAGATCGATCGCGGATCGAAGGTCACCGGACGTCGGACGCGTCACGGTGGGCGAGGATCGCGGACCACACCTCGACCGTGGACACCAGGCGCTCGACTCGCTCGGCGGGGGTCAGGGCCAACAGCTCGCGGATCGCTGCTCGATCGACGCCGCGCTCGTCCTCCAGGGGCCCCAGGGTGCTCATTGGCGCACCGTCTCCTCGTCATGGGTGGTGTTCACCGTTGTGGTCGTCACCGGCCTCCGATGCGCGCCGCCGCCTCCGCCGCCGGAGAGGCCGTGCCGTCTGGTTCGCTCGCTGCGCTCGCTGCCCTCGCTCACGAGGTCAGCCTACGACCGCCGGTCACCAGCGGGAGCTCAGCCCGAGGGGATCATGCCGTAGGCCCGCTCGGGGTGGAGGCGCAGGACGAGGCGGCGGTCGGCGACCATGGCGGCGCGGTAGTCATCCCAGTCCTGATGCTCACCTTGGAGCTGGCGGTAGAGCTCGACGAGCTCGTCGACCGTCGCATCGCCGGGGGCACCCGCCACGGGGGTCAGCTCGGCCCGGCCGTCCACCACGACATAGGACCAGAAGTCGTCTGCGGTCACGTGCAGCGACACGCGCTCGTCACGGGCCGCGTTGGCGTACTTGGCCCGGCCGTCGGTGATCGAGACGCGGACGATGCCGTCGTCGCCGAGGCCGTAGCCGATGTTCGAGAGCTGCGGCCGCCCGTCGCCCTTCAGCGTGACGAGCACGCCCCAGTGTCGGGTCCGGATGTAGTCGAGGGCAGCGGTGAGATCCATGCCGGGACCAACCGCTGTCCGCCCGCACCCCTTCCCTTCTCGGCGCGCCGAGAACGCGGCCGGGTCGGTTCGGGGGCCCGTCGTCGGGTAGCGGGCGCCGGCACCCGACGACGAGGAGACCCATGACCCGCTACGGCCTGAAGCTGATGTCCGAGCTGCGCAGCCCGCGGGAGCTGGTGGACCACGCCGTGGCGGCCGAGGCCCACGGCCTCGAGTTCGTCGCCATCTCCGACCACATCCACCCCTGGCTCCCCGAGCACGACCACAGCCCGTTCGCCTGGAGCGTC
Source organism: Iamia sp. (assembly GCF_035575815.1). Classification (NCBI taxonomy): domain Bacteria; kingdom Bacillati; phylum Actinomycetota; class Acidimicrobiia; order Acidimicrobiales; family Iamiaceae; genus Iamia; species Iamia sp. The sequence continues at coordinate 7,584 of NZ_DATLXO010000130.1, read as the reverse complement.
CTCGGTGCGGTCGCCCACGCCACCCACGACATCGACATCGCAACCGGGCTGACCTGCCCGATCGGGCGCTATCACCCGGCGATCATCGCCCACGCGGCGGCGACGGTCGCCTCGATGACCGACCGCCAGGTGACCCTGGCCGTCGGCGCCGGTGAACGGCTGAACGAGCACATCACCGGGGCCCTGTTTCCCGCCGTCGACCGGCGCCACGAGATGCTGGAGGAGGCCATCGCCATCCTGCGGGCACTGTGGACCGGTGAGTGGGTGACGCAGCGGGGTCCGCACTTCACCGTCGAGGACGCCCGCATCTACGACCTGCCGGAGCGGCCCATCGACCTCGTCGTCGGCGTCAGCGGCCCCGCCTCGCTCGATCTGGCCCAACGGACCGGGGCCGACGGGATCATGGCCGTCGACCCCGAGTCCGACCTGGTCGACGGTTGGGCCGAGCGCGACGGATCGCGCGACGCCACGTGGACCGAGGTCCCCTTCGCCTGGGCGCCGTCGGTCGACGAGGGCCTGCGCCTGGCCCACGAGCGGCTCCGCTTCGCCATCCCGGGGTGGAAGGTGATGTCCGAGCTGCCCAACCCGGTGAACTTCGGCGCCGCCTGCGCGAGCATCCGGCCCGAGGACGTGGCCGACGCGATCCCCCACGGCCCCGACCCCGAGCCCTACGTCGAGGCGGTGCGAGAGTTCGTCGCCGCCGGCTTCACCAACATCAGCATCATCCCCGCCGGCGACGACGTCGAGGGCACGCTGCGCTTCTGGGCCGACGAGGTGAAGCCCGCCCTTGGTTGAGCTGCGACTGGCGCAGCCCGGGCACCGGCGATCCCTGGACCGACGTGCTCCTTGGTCGCGGACATGGATCCAAGGCTCGGCCCCGCCGGTAGGTTCGGCCCATGGACATCGGCCGCTACGGCATCTGGACCTTCCAGCTCGACTTCGTGCCCTCCGGGCAGAGCGTGGACCATCTCGATGAGCTGGACGAGCTCGGGTTCGGGGCGGTGTGGGTGCCCGAGGCGGTCGGGCGCGAGGCGTTCACCAACGCCGCCCTGCTGCTCCGGGGCGGCACCGACATCGTCGTGGCCACCGGCATCGCCTCGATCTACGCCCGCGACCCGATGGCCGCGGCGGCCGCCCAGCGCACGGTGACCGAGGCCTACCCCGACCGCTTCCTGCTCGGCCTGGGCGTGAGCCACCAGCCCATGGTCGAGGGGCTGCGCGGCCACGACTACTCCAAGCCCTACTCCACCATGAAGGCCTACCTCGAGGGCATGGACCAGGGCCTGTTCATGGCCGCCGCACCGTCGACCGAGCCCCAGCGGGTGCTCGCCGCGCTGGGCCCGAAGATGCTCGAGCTCGCACGCGACCGCGCCGCGGGCGCCCACCCCTACTTCGTGCCCCCCGAGCACACGGCCATTGCCCGCGCCGCCCTCGGCGACGGGAAGCTGCTGGCCGTCGAGCAGGCCGTCGTGTTCGAGACCGACCCGGCCGCGGCGCGCGACATCGCCCGCAGCCACACCAAGATCTACACCGGGCTCCCGAACTACGCCAACAACCTGAAGCGCCTCGACCCCACGCTGACCGACGACGACTTCGCCCACGCCGGCAGCGACCGCCTCGTCGACCGCATCGTCGCCTGGGGCGACATGGAGACGATCCTCGCCCGGGTGCGGGCCCACCACGACGCCGGCGCCGATCACGTGTGCATCCAGGTCATCGACGGCGGCACCGACGTGCCCGACCAGGCCTGGCGGGACCTGTCGGCCGCCCTCGGGCTGGCCGGCTGAGGGACGGTCCGATGTCGCTTTGGGACGACCCGGAGGCGACCGACGACGCAGGGCTCCACGCTGACGAACAGGGTGGTCTTGACCGGGCGCCGGTCTGCCCGGCGTGCGGGGTCACCGCCCTGCCCGGCGAGCTGGCCCACGTCGTCGACACGACCTTCGTCTGCGACAACGCCGAGTGCGACTCCTACGGCGAGGTCATCGCCTGACCCCGGGGAGCCCCGCCGCCACCGAACTTCGTACGGATGTGTGCCCCGGCGGACAACTCCCGTACCGAGCTGGCGGCGGTGTGCGGATCACCCCATCCCGAACAGCGGACGACAGGCGTCGATGCCCGCCAGCGTGATGTCGCCCCGACGGCACGGTTCCCACTCGGCCCGCTCGAGGACGAACCGCTGCTCGACGCGACGCTGCCCCTCGATGGCGTGGATGACCGTGCCGTTGGGCCCGTAGCCGAGGCGCCGGTTCAGTTCGCCCGTCCATGCCCCCCATGGTGGCCGCCGTCACGGCAGCCGGCACCGAGCTTTCCGTCGCCGGTACGGTCAGGGGGCCAACGCGAGGGAGGGCCTGGTGGAATCGATCAAGATCGAGGTGCGCACCGGCGACCGGGTGGTCACGGACCTGACCGACGAGGTGGCGCGCTTCTGCCACGGACGAGGTGACGGGCTGGTCCACGTCTTCGCCCCCCACGCCACCGCAGGGCTGGCGCTGATCGAGACCGGCGCCGGCAGCGACGACGACCTGGCCACCGTCCTCGGCGACATCCTCCCCCGCGACGACCGCTACCGACACCGCCACGGCTCACCCGGCCACGGCGCCGACCACGTCCTGCCGGCGTTGCTCAGCCCGTCGGTCAGCCTCCCGGTCCTCGACGGACGACCGGCGCTGGGCACCTGGCAGAGCGTTGTGCTGGTGGACACCAACGCCGACAACCCGGAGCGCACGGTTCGGGTCAGCTTCCTCACCGGCTGACGCCGAGGCGGCCCGACCCGGCAGAGCCGTCCGACTCGACGGCGCTGTTCGACCCGACGGCGCCGTTCGACCCGGCGGCGCCGCTCTGAGCCACGGTTGAGCCATCCGTGGCGCATCGGTGGCTGAGCTCAGAACGAGTGCGGGCCGCTGGGTGGGTCGGACCGGTCCCGGGGAGCGGTCAGGCCCTGTCTGTCAGGGTGGGGTGAGACGCGCGGCCAGTGACGGGTCAGACGTTGCGGCGGTAGCGGCCGCCGACGTCGAAGAGGGCGTGGGTGATCTCGCCGAGCGAGCAGCTGCTCACCACGTCCATCAGCACGGTGAAGAGGTTGTCGCCGGCGAGGGCGGCGTCCCGGAGCCGCCCGAGCGCGGCCTCGCGCTCCGATGCGTGGCGGTCCCCGAAGTCGGCCAGGCGAGCCAGCTGGCTCTGCTTCTCGGCGTCGGTGGAGCGCTGCAGCGCGACGATGACCTCGTCGTCACCGTCGGCCGCGGCCGGCGGCAGGAACGTGTTGACGCCGATGAGCGGCAGGGTGCCGTCGTGCTTGCGGGTCTCATAGAGCATCGACTCGTCCTGGATGCGGCCCCGCTGGTAGCCGGTCTCCATGGCCCCCAGCACCCCGCCGCGCTCGGTGAGGCGGTCGAACTCCTCGAGCACCGCGGCCTCGACCAGGTCGGTGAGCTCGTCGACGATGAACGAGCCCTGGTTGGGGTTCTCGTTCATGGCCAGGCCCCACTCCTCACCGATGACGAGCTGGATGGCAAGGGCCCGGCGCACCGACTCGGCGGTCGGGGTCGTGACCGCCTCGTCAAAGGCGTTGGTGTGGAGGCTGTTGCAGTTGTCGTAGACGGCGATGAGCGCCTGGAGCGTGGTGCGGATGTCGTTGAAGGCCATCTCCTGGGCGTGGAGCGAGCGGCCCGAGGTCTGCACGTGGTACTTCAGCTTCTGGCTCCGCTCGTCGGCTCCGTAGCGGTCGCGCATGGCAATGGCCCAGACACGGCGGGCCACCCGCCCCAGCACCGTGTACTCCGGGTCCATGCCGTTGGAGAAGAAGAACGACAGGTTGGGGGCGAAGTCGTCGACATCCATGCCGCGGGCCAGGTAGGCCTCGACGTAGGTGAGCCCGTTGGCGAGGGTGAAGGCCAGCTGGCTGATCGGGTTGGCGCCGGCCTCGGCGATGTGGTAGCCGGAGATCGAGACGCTGTAGAAGTTCCGCACCTGCTCGGCGACGAACCACTCCTGGACATCCGCCATCATCCCGAGGGCGAACTCGGTGGAGAAGATGCAGGTGTTCTGGCCCTGGTCCTCCTTCAAGATGTCGGCCTGCACGGTTCCCCGGACGTTGGCCAGCACCCACGCCCGGATCTCGGCCGCCTCCTCGTCGGTGGGCGCCCGCCCGGTCTCGGACGTCACCTTGGCGAGGCGCTGGTCGATGGCCGCGTTGAGGAACATGGCGAGGATCGTCGGGGCGGGGCCGTTGATGGTCATCGACACCGACGTGGTCGGGTCGCACAGGTCGATGCCGTCGAAGAGCACTGCCATGTCGTCGACGGTCGCGATCGACACCCCCGAGTTGCCGACCTTGCCGTAGATGTCGGGCCGCGGGTCGGGGTCGAACCCGTACAGCGTGACCGAGTCGAACGCGGTCGACAGGCGGGTGACGGGCTGGCCCTCGGCCAGGAGGTGGAACCGGGCGTTGGTGCGAAAGGCATCGCCCTCGCCGGCGAACATGCGCGCCGGGCGCTCGCCGTCGCGCTTGAACGGGAACACCCCGGCGGTGAACGGGTAGCGGCCGGGGAGGTTCTCCTCCCTCAAGAAGCGCACCAGCTCGCCGTGATCGGTGAACCGGGGCAGGGCGACGCGGGGGATCTTCGACCCCGAGAGCGACTCCTTGGTGAGCACAGTGGTCAGGTCTCGGCCGCGGATCGTGACCGTGTGCTCGTCACCGGAGTAGGCGGCGACGGTGGCCGGCCAGGCCTCCAGGAGGGCGCGGGTCTCGGGGTCGAGGTGTTCGTCGGCCCGGGCCTCGATCTCGGCCAGACCCGCAGCACCCTCGTCGCCGCCGGCTTCGGCCACCAGGGCCCGCACGGCCTGGATCTGTTGGCGTTGGCGCGCCGCGGCGGCCTGCTCGGCGGTGCGGGTGTGGTGGTGGCGGACCGCCTCGGCGACGTCGGCGAGGTAGCGGACCCGGGCGGGAGGGACGATGGCGGTGTCGGCCGAGGACACCTTGGCCTCGACCGGGGCGAGGGTGCCCCCGCCCATCGGGGCGCTCAGGCCGTGCTCAGCCAAGCGGCGCCCGAGCTCCTGGTAGAGGGCGGTGACGCCGTCGTCGTTGAAGCGGCTGGCCACGGTGCCGTAGACGGCCATGTCCTCGGGGCTCGATCCGAACGCCTCGGAGGTGCGCACCATCTGGCGGCGCACGTCGCGCAGGGCATCTTCGCCGCCGCGCCGGTCGAACTTGTTGATGGCGACGACATCCGCGAAGTCGAGCATGTCGATCTTCTCGAGCTGGCTGGCGGCGCCGAACTCGGGGGTCATCACGTAGAGCGAGGCGTCGGTGTGGTCGACGATGGCGGCGTCGCCCTGACCGATGCCGGGGGTCTCGACGATGACGATGTCGGCGCCCCATGCCTTGGCGGCGGCGATGATGTCATCGAGGGCCTCGGGCACCACCGCGCCGGCGGTCCGGGTCGCCACGCTGCGGAAGTAGATGGTGGCGGGGTCGATGGAGTTCATGCGAATGCGGTCGCCGAGCAGGGCACCTCCGCTCTTGCGCCGGGTGGGATCGATGGCGACCACGGCGATGCGGAGCTTGTCCTCGTGGTCGAGCCGGAAGCGCCGCACCAGCTCGTCGGTGAGCGACGACTTGCCCGACCCGCCGGTGCCGGTGATGCCGAGCACGGGCACGGTGCGGGCTGCGGCTGCGGCGCGCACCTCGGCCCGCTGGTTCTCGGGCAGGGTGCCGGCCTCGAGGGCGGTGATGACCCGGGCCAGGGGGGCGCCGTCGCCGGCGAGGAGAGGGTCCAGGCTCTCGGGGAGGGTCGCGGCCAGGTCGATGTCCGTGGCCTGCACCATGGCGCTGATCATGGCCGGCAGGCCCATCAACTGGCCGTCGTGGGGCGAGAAGATGCGGGTGATGCCGTAGGCGTGGAGCTCGTCGATCTCGGAGCCGATGATGGTGCCGCCGCCTCCGCCGAAGACCTTGACGTGACCGGCGCCGCGCTCGCGCAGCAGGTCGAGGAGGTAGGTGAAGTACTCGACGTGGCCGCCCTGATAGGAGCTGACCGCGACGCCCTGGACGTCCTCTTGCACCGCGGCGGTGACGATCTCGTCGACCGAGCGGTTGTGGCCCAGGTGGATCACCTCGGCGCCCTGGCTCTGGAGGATCCGCCGCATGATGTTGATCGAGGCGTCGTGGCCGTCGAACAGGCTGGCGGCAGTGACGAACCGCACCGGGTGCGTCGGGCAGTACAGGTCGGACGGGGTCAAGGGGAGCTCCAGGCCGGGGGTGGTCCCGAGATTACTTTGACGTCCAACAACCTGTCGAGTGCCCTATTTCCGGCCGCCGCCACCCTCACCACCGAAATTGCGTACCTGAGTCGCGCCGGGCGCGACTCAGGTACGCAGTTTCAGAGGAGGTGGTGGGTGAGGTCGCGGAGGACGACGCCCCCTCCTCCGTGGGCGACGTCCTGGTAGGTGAACTCGAGGACCGTCCAGCCGAGCCGGGTGAGGTGGCGTCGGCGCTCGCGGTCCCACTGGTGGGCCCGGGCGCCGAAGTGGTGCTCGAGGCTGTCGCACTCCATGGCGACCAGCTGATGAGGCCAGGCCAGGTCGAGGTAGCAGAGGAAATCGCCGTCGCGGACCATGTGCTGCAGCACCGGCCGGGGCAGAGCAGAGTTCTCGATCAGCCGCAGTGCCATCCGCTCGAAGCCGCTGTCGGGGATGCGGTCGCCGATCCCCCGCTCGGCCAAGAGCGAGCGAAGCGCCACCGTGCCGTCTCGGCCCCGGCGAGCCACCTCGAGGTGGCGGGCACTGACCCGGCTCAGGACGGATCGGTCGCGGCGGGCGGCCGAGTCGAGGGCCTGGCCGGCACGAAACTCGTGGACGACGGCGGGCAGGTCGACGAGTGTCCGCACCAGGGTCGTGCACGGGATCCCGTCGACCTCACCGGAATCGACGGGACGAAGGTCGGTCGACTCGTGCACGACAAGCCCGGCTCGGTGCCGCCGCGACCAACGAGGTACGACGAGCTCGATCCGGCCGGGCCGGATGCCGTCGAGGCCGTGGAGCGCCGCTGCCGCGCGGTGCGACGCCAGTGCCCCGGACACCGACAGCACCGCTGCCGCCAGCGCCTCCCGCCACGAGGCCGGGGCGCCGGCGACCCGGTAGACGCCAGGGCCCACCCGCTCGACCCACCCGGCCTTCTCCCACCGGCGCAGTCGCGAGGGATCGACGCCTCGGCTTGCGGCCTGGGCGTGGGTGAAGACCCCGTGGTGGGCTGCGGCCAGGGACAACAGCTCGGCTGACATCTCGCTCCCGGGCGTCGGGTGCCTGGGGAGGGGAAGCGTCGGGCCGAGGGTGCCCCGCCTCTACCCCGCCGAACCTCGGATCGGACCCTGGTGAAATTGCGTACCTGAGTCGCGCTCGGCGCGACTCAGGTACGCAATTTCGGGGGGTGTCGGGCGGGGGTGAGTCAGAGTCGGAGGCGGGCGAGGAGGGCGAAGAGCTGGTCCGACTCGGACCGGTCGAGGTCGAGGGCCTCGAACACCTCGGCGTTGAGGCGGGCGGCGGCATCGGCGGCCACGCTCCGCCCGTCGTCGGTGAGCACGGCGA
>NZ_DATLXO010000129.1:0-7175 GCF_035575815.1 Iamia sp. | reverse complement strand
GCGTCGTCGGGGCGTGGGACGACCTGGTCGACTCCCTCGCCGAGGCGGGGGCGACGGTCACCTCGGATCGCAGCCGGCCCGAGGTCCGCGACGTGGCCGCCGGCCGGCTGCCCGACGTCGACGGGCGCGAGGTGGCCTGGGTGGCCGCGGCGGCCGACGCGTCGGTGTTCGGGGCGGTCACGACCGACGCCGCCGACGTCGATCGGGCGTGGGCCGCAGCCGCCCGGGTGCGTCGCTCGTCGCGCCGGGCGCTGGGTCGCCGAGCGCGGGTCGCGGCCACGCTCCGTCCTCCCCGTCGGCGGAGGGTGGCGATCCGGACTACCCGGTTCCCCCCGCCGAACTGGTCAGCAGATCGGGCGCCCCAGCACCCAATAGCCCCGCCAGTTCAGCCCAGCCCCGGCGAGCCCTGGCCGCCTACCAGCAGCTGGCATCCAGGGTCACGCGGTGGAGCCGGGCCTGCGAGCGGGTGGCCGATGACCTCTCCCGCGCCCAGATCGCCATGCGCGCGCGGGCGCTCGGCGGGGCGGTCGGTCACAGGGCGCCCTTCTCCGCCGGCGCACCCCGCCCCGCGCCCCTCGCCCCCGACGAGGTCAGCGCTCGACGCGCTCCTCAGTCGCGAGGTCGCGCCCGATGACGACGAAGGCGCCGACGGTCACGAGCGCAGCCATGGCGGCGCCGAGCGCGAGGGCCTCTCCTGGCCAGGCACTCCAGGCGACCATGGCTCGCAGCTCGCCCCCGAGACCGTCGCCGGGCGCGCCCCAGAAGTTGTCGAGCATGGTGGCGAAGCCGAGGGCGTGGAGGGCCAGGCCGACGACGAGGGCGGCGACGGGTGCCTTGCGGCCCGCCAGACGGGACACCCCGGCGGCGGCCGCCACCATCAGGGGGACGATGACGGGGAACAGGTAGCGGCCCTGGATGAAGGGGGTCCGGCCGCTGCGGGTGTAGAGGCTCCAGGCGTGCTGCACCACGAAGGCGCCCACCAGGACGACGGGCAAGAGGCCGATCGCCAGATCCGCGCGCCGCAGCCTTCCGCCGGGGCGGGCGAGGCCCACCACGACCACGGCCAGCAGGGCGGCGGTGGCCAGGCCGATCACCCAGAGCGGCAGGCGCGCCGAGTACAGGCCGAACCAGCCCCAGAACCGCTCGGGGAAGTAGGCGCCGAAGCGCAGGATGAAGAACTCCGGGTCGGGCGAGAAGCCGGGTTGCGACGGCACCAGTTCCTCCTCCAGCGTGGGGGCGAAGGACCCCGTGCGGATCCGGTTCCCGATCCACCACCACCCGCTGATGAGCGCCGCGCCCACGCCGGTGGCCGCCCCGACGACGACGATCGGGAGCGGTCGCTCGCCCCGGCGGGCGGCGGCGCGGGCGGCGACGAGGTAGGCCACCGCGATCCACGGCAGCAACAGCAGGGCGAAGGCCTTGGTCAGCAGGGCCAAGCCGGTGACCACCGCGACCAGGCCGGCGGTCCGCCACGACCGGTCGCCCCGTGCGACCCCCGCGAGCAGCACCGCCAGCACCGACGCCAGGCCGGTGAGCAGGTTGTCGTTGTTGATCGCCGAGCCGATGTGGGTGAGCTGGGGGACCAACAGCACCAGTGCTGCCGCGGTGGTGGCGGTGCGCCGGTCGGCGCCCAGGCGGGCGGCGGTGGCCCACGCCGCGAGCGGGAGGAGGACCACCATGGCCGCGTTGAGCACGCGCAGCAGGCCGATCTCGGTCACCGCCGCCGGCGGGTCGGTGCCCGGGAGGACGTAGCGCTCGACCCGCAGCGCCAGGGCGAGCGCCTGGTAGTAGAGGGGCGGGTGCTGCGGCTGCTGGTTGAAGCTGCCCTCCTCGTGGTCCCCGGTGCCGCCGAGGACGTTGATGTTGGGACGGCCGGCCTTGGACGGGGCATCCGCTGCGGTCTTGTCCGGGGCGCGGGCGTCGTCGCCGAAGTAGGGGATCGCGACCCGCTTCACCGCCGCCGCGGTGCGGCGCCCGTCGTGTTCGGGGTAGTGCGGGTCGTCGGCCAGCAGCAACACCAGGTCGGCGTGCACGAACTCGTCAGGAGCGTGGAAGAGGGGGGCGGCGACCGACGAGATCGCCAGCAGCACCGCGAACAGCGCGGTCAGCGCCCACACCGTGGCGGGCACCCTCCGCAGGCCGATGGCACCCGGCCCGTCGGGTGCCGCGAGGTCGCTCGGGATGCGAGCCTGAGCGGTGCCGCCGTCGCCTGCCCGCTCGTTCGCCGAGGTCGTCGTCATCGCCGGGTCACGGCGCTCAGCGACCCAGCAGGTCGAGCAGGCGGGCGGCGCCGAGGGCGGGGGTGAGGGTGCCCGCCTCGACCTCGGCCTCGACCTCGGGCAGCGCCCGGGCCACGGCGGCGTCGGTGCGCAGGCGCAGCTCGATCGCGCCCCGCAGCTCGGACCACAGCCAGGCTCGAGCCTGCCCGGCGCGCTGGCGGTCGAGGGCCCCGGAGGAGCGCAGGGCGGCGTGGGCCGTCGTCACTGCGTCCCACACCTCGGCGATGCCCGAGCCGGTCGTCGACGAGGCGAGCAGCGCCTGGGGGGGCAGCTCGGGGTGGCGGGGGCGCAGCAGGTGCAGAGCGCCGCGGATATCGGCCGCGGCGCGCTCCGCCGCGGCCGCCAGGGCACCGTCGGCCTTGGTCACGACGACCAGGTCGGCCAGCTCCATGATCCCGCGCTTGATGCCCTGGAGGTCGTCGCCGCCGGTGGGCGAGGCGAGTAGGACGAACAGGTCGGTGAGATCGGCCACCGCCGTCTCGCTCTGGCCCACGCCGACGGTCTCGACGAGCACCACGTCGAAGCCCGCGGCCTCGCACAGCAGCAGCGCCTCGCGCGTGCGCCGGGCCACGCCGCCCAGCTCGCCGCTCGACGGCGAGGGCCGGATGAAGGCGTGCTCGGCGCGCACGAGGCGCTCCATGCGGGTCTTGTCGCCGAGGATCGATCCCCCGGCGCGCGAGCTGGTGGGGTCGACAGCGAGCACCGCCACACGGTGGCCCGCGTCGATGAGACGGGTGCCGAAGGCCTCGATGAAGGTCGACTTCCCGACGCCGGGCGGTCCGCTGATGCCGAGACGGATGGCACCGCCGGTGCGGGGGAGCAGCTCCTCGATCAGCAGCGCGGCGTCGGTGCGATGATCGGTCCGGGTGGACTCGACCAGCGTGATGGCCCGGGCCAGGGCGCGACGGTCGCCGGAAAGGATGCCGGCGACGAGGTCGGGAACAGGATCGGCGACGGTCACCCGGAGAGGGTAGGCACCGCGCCCCCGGGGCGACGGGGTCGGTTCACGGACTCGGGCGGTCGGCGAACTCCTCGGTGACGACAAGGCCTGACCCTGATCGCTCCGACTGAAGATGTGAACGGCCGTGGCGGGGGGAACGAGATGACGTCTCGGCCATTCTCATGCCGCGAGGGCGGCCCCGCCCAGGGACCATGGGAACTAGCGCCGCCTCTGCTGGCGCCCGCGGGTCGGGCCTCCGGCCGCACATCACCCGGCGAGGACGGTGATCCCCTCGGCGCGAGCGGTGATCGCGAGGCGGTCATCGAAGGTGGCGATGCCGGCGCGGTGGACGATCGCGGTGTCGAGGACGACCACATCCGGGAGCCGCAGCCCGGTCTCGGCCCGGCGCAGGGCGAACCGGGCGGGGCTGGCAGGGTCGAAGTCGACCACGACCGTCGCGGTGCGCCAGGCGGCCTCCGCCTGCTCCAGGCGGCCGGTCCGAGCAGGGCCGACGAGGCACTCGGCCAGGGTGAGAGGGTGGAGCAGGAGCACCTGACCCTCGACCTCGCGACGGACCCGGGCGGCAGTCGAGTGGTGATCATCGCCCGGTTCGGCAAGGGCGATCAGAAAGCTGGCGTCAGCCACGATCACGCAGGCCAGTCCTCGCCCCGGTCGTAGAGCCCACCGATGCCCGGCAGCGCTCCCTCGGTCTGGGCCAGGGCGGCGTCTCGGGCGGCCTGGCTCCCAGGACCGTCGGCCCAATCGGCCAGCACGAGGGTCGGGAGCCGGGAGCGGGGCACGTCGGGCCAGCGCGCCGCGGCCAGGTCGAGGGCCCGGGCGACCTCCGGCGTCTCGGTCACCGCATGGCGGGGATGGGTCGTGGGCACGGCGCCAGTGTAACACCGAGTGCAGCACCAGCCCGGGCCTCCAGGATGTCCGACTCCCGAGGGATCGTCGCCTCGGCCTCAGCGGGCGCGGATGAGCCCGAGGACCTCCGACGCCGCGGTCGGGATGTTGGTGCCGGGTCCGAAGGTGGCGGCCACGCCCGCTGAGCGCAGGAACTCGTAGTCCCCCGCCGGGATGACCCCGCCGCACACGACGAGCACGTCGTCGGCCCCGGCGGACCGCAGCTCCTCGATCAGCTGCGGCACGAGGGTCTTGTGCCCGGCGGCCTGGGACGAGATGCCGATGACGTGCACGTCGTTCTCGACCGCGTCGCGGGCGGCCTCGGCGGGGGTCTGGAACAGCGGGCCGACGTCGACGTCGAAGCCGAGGTCGGCGAACGCGGTGGCGATCACCTTCGCCCCGCGGTCGTGGCCGTCCTGGCCCATCTTCACCACCAGCATCCGGGGCCGGCGGCCCTCCTCGGCCGCGAAGGCCTCGATGTCGGCCTGGATCGCGGCGAACCCCTCGTCGCCCTCGTAGCCCTTGCCGTACACACCGGAGAGGGTACGGACCTCGGCCCGGTGGCGGCCGAACACGGTCTCCATGGCGTCGCTCATCTCGCCCACGGTGGCCCGGGCCCGGGCCGCGTCGATGCAGAGGGCGAGCAGGTTGGCGTCACCGGCGGCGCCCTCGCGCAGGGCGGTCAGGGCGGCCTCGCAGGCGTCGGGGTCGCGCGTGGCGCGGATCCGCTCCAGCTTGGCGATCTGTTGGGCCAGCACGGCCCGGTTGTCGATGTCGAACACCTCGACCTGCTCGGGGTCGTCGACCACGTACTTGTTGACGCCGACCACGACCTCCTCGCCGCGATCGATGCGGGCCTGACGGCGCGCCGCGGACTCCTCGATGCGCAGCTTGGGCATGCCCGACTCGACCGCCTTGGTCATGCCGCCGAGCCCCTCCACCTCGGACATCAGCTCGCGGGCCCGGTCGGCCAGGTCGCGGGTCAGGGCCTCGACGTAGTACGAGCCGCCGAGGGGGTCGACCACGTGGGGGATGCCGGTCTCCTCCTGGATCACCAGCTGGGTGTTGCGGGCGATGCGGGCGCTGAAGTCGGTGGGCAGCCCGAGGGCCTCGTCGAACGCGTTGGTGTGGAGGCTCTGGGTGCCGCCGAGCACGGCGGCCATGGCCTCGATCGTCGTGCGCATCACGTTGTTGTGGGGGTCGAGGGCGGTGAGCGAGACCCCCGAGGTCTGGCAGTGGGTGCGCAACATGAGCGACTTGTCGCTCTTCGGGGCGAACTCGGTCATGACCTCGTGCCAGAGCACTCGGGCGGCGCGCAGCTTGGCGACCTCCATGAAGAAGTCCATGCCGATGGCGAAGAAGAAGCTGAGGCGCCCGGCGAAGCGGTCGACGTCGAGGCCGCGGTCGACGGCGAAGCGCACGTACTCGAGCCCGTCGGCGATGGTGAAGGCCAGCTCCTGGTCGGCCGTCGCCCCCGCTTCCTGCATGTGGTACCCGGAGATCGAGATCGAGTTGAACCGAGGGAGGTGCTCGGAGGTGTAGGTGATGATGTCCGAGACGATCCGCATGCTCGGCTCGGGCGGGTAGATGTAGGTGTTGCGGACCATGAACTCCTTGAGGATGTCGTTCTGGATGGTCCCGCTGAGCTGGGCTCGGTCCACCCCCTGCTCCTCGCCGGCGACGACGTAGCTGGCCAGCACCGGCAGCACGGCGCCGTTCATCGTCATCGAGACCGACATCGTCTCGAGGGGGATCCCGTCGAAGAGGATCTTCATGTCCTCCACCGAGTCGATGGCCACGCCGGCCTTGCCCACGTCGCCCTCCACCCGGGGGTGGTCGGAGTCGTAGCCCCGGTGGGTGGCCAGGTCGAAGGCGACCGACACGCCCTGCTGGCCGGCGGTCAGGTTGCGCCGGTAGAACGCGTTGGACTCCTCGGCGGTGGAGAACCCGGCGTACTGGCGGATGGTCCAGGGCCGGTTGGCGTACATCGTGGCCCGCACGCCCCGGGTGAAGGGAGCGAAGCCGGGCAAGGTGTCGGTCTCGGTGTCGGCGGAATCGGCGTCGGTGTAGAGCGCCTTGACGTCGATGCCCTCGGGGCGGGTGCGGGTCAGGTCGTCGGGGCTGCGCCCCTTCAGATCCGCGGTGGCCAGCTCCTGCCAGTCCTCGATCGTGGGGTCGCGCGCCTCGTCGGTCATCGGTCGCCGAGCGTACGGCCCACCCGGCCCAGGCACCCAACGCCCGCCGGTCGGCCTCTCGCCCGAAGTGGTACCGCATCTGGGTGCTGGGACCCCCGATCCCGCTACCGGTTCGAGGGTCCGTCCGAACTGGTATGGCGTTTGGGTGTGGGGGCGCCCGATCTCATGACCGGTTCAGGGCCGGGGTCGGCTCGCCCTTCGGTGCTCGGATCAGAGGGACTGGTCACCGCGATCGGTCGCCTCGTCTGCGGACCGCTCCTCGGGAAGCCAGCGGTCGAGCAGGCCGAGGAGCACCGGGCCGTCGATGGGCTCGGTGACCGCAGGGGCGGCATCGTCGCCGAGCAGGGACGGGTCGTCGACCGCGGCGTCGGGATCGGACTGGGCGAGCCACCAGGTCGGGCCCGCCGCCAGGACCGTGAACCAGTCGAGCGCCGCCGTACCGTCGACGACGGCGGCGAGATCGACCCGGACCGCCGCGTGCGGGGTGGGTGCCAGCGCATCGCGCCACCGCCGCCACCGTCGGCTCAGGTGCCCACCGGCCGGGCCGCAGGCCCACAGGTCCCCGCGGCACCCTCCCGCCGGGGGGCCGGGGACGGGCTCCCGCGGCTCGGGTGGGTCAGGTCGGTCCTCGGGGCGACCGACGTCGAGGGCAACGGCGGCGAGGCGGCCGACATCGGCCGCGGCCGCCGTGGCGAGGACGTGGAGCTCGCCGATGACATCGACCACCAGCCACTGATCGTCGGCGGCCAAGAGGTGGCGGGTGCGCCGACCGTGCTCGTCGGCCCGGTGGAACCGGATCCAGCGGTCGGGGCGGGTCACCTGGGCGGGGAGCGCCGGCAGCTCCGGGACGGGGCG
>NZ_DATLXO010000128.1:0-31393 GCF_035575815.1 Iamia sp. | reverse complement strand
GCCTCGACCTGCTCGACCCCGACGAGGTCGACCGGGTCGCGGCCATCCTCAACGGCCAACGCCGACGCAGCCTCGCCTACCACAGCCCCGCCAGCCTCTACGCTGCAGCCTCAACCGTGCAGTGACCACTGGAACTGGCCGTCGCTGAAGCGGAGCCGTCGGCCAGGAAGCGATACGACGCGGGCCGATGGCCTGAGCTGATCTTTCGTTCGGGCGGAAAGGGCGGTATCGGCCGAAAGCGGTACCGCCCTGACACCGGGGCACCAGTTCGCACCCTTTGGCGTAACGAAGACGTGGGCCACAATCGCGAGGCAAAGGCCGAGATCAAGCGCCTGTTCCCGGGCGTCGTCCCGTTCTCGACTCCGAAGCCGGAACGCCTCTTGCAGCGGCTCATTCAGGTCGCCACCGATCCGGGCGATGTCGTGTTGGACTGCTTCGCGGGGTCGGGGACGACGGCGGCGGTGGCGCAGAAGATGGGTCGGCGGTGGGTGACGGCGGAGCGGGAGGCGGACACGATCGAGCGGTTCACCCGGCCCCGGCTGGAGAAGGTGGTGAAGGGCGAGGACCCGGGCGGGATCACGGCGGCCGTCGAGTGGGAGGGCGGCGGCGGGTTCCGGCACCTGCGGGTGGGGCCGTCAATGTTCGACCTCGAGGCTGAGGCCGGTGACGTGTTCCTGGCCGAGTGGGCCACGAACGGCGCCTTCGCCGACGCCGTGGCGGCGCAGCTCGGGTTCGCGCGGGTTGATGAGCCGCCGTTCATCGGCGTCGGGGCGGTCGGCGGGTGCTCAGGCGCCCTGGCCGAGGTTTCGCATCAGTCCGCCGTCCATGTAGTACGACGACCCGGTGACGTAGTCGCTGTCGCTGGAGGCCAGGAACACCGCCAGGCGGGCGATCTCCGCCGGCCGCGCGGCCCTCTTGAACGGGATGCTTTGGACCTGCTCGTCCAGCAGGTCCGGGTCGTCGATGGCCGGCTGGTTGAACGGGGTGAGCACCATCCCTGGCGCCAGGTTGTTGACGTTGATCCGCAGGGGCGCCAACTCGAGGGCGAGGGTGCGGGTGAGGTTGCGTACCGCTCCTTTGGAGCAGTCGTAGTCGGACCCGCCGGCGTTGGGGATCTCCTCGTGTACCGAGGTGACGTTGATGATCTTGCCGCCCTGGCCTCCTTCGGCCTTCCGCTCCTGCACGTACCGCCGGCAGCAGTAGAACGTGCCGTAGAGGTTGGTGCGGATGGCCTTGTCGAACACTTCTGTGGGTAGGTCGGCCACGTCCTGGCCCGATGCGTCCACCCCGGCGTTGTTCATCAAGATGTCGACCGCGCCGAGGGTCTTGAGGGCCTCGTCGAACATGGCCTCGACCGCGGCCTCGTCGCTGATGTCGCACTGGACGACCACCGCCCGCTGGCCGGCCGCCTCGACGGCCAGGCGGGTGGTATCGGCGCCGGCGCGGTCGTGGAGATAGACGACCACCACGTCGGCACCCTCCTTGGCGAACTCCTCGGCGGTGGCCTGGCCTATCCCCGAGTCCGATCCGGTGATCAGCGCCACCTTGCCCTGCAGTCGTCCGTCAGCCATGTCCGTGCTCCTCGTCGTGATCGGTGTCTCGGTCGGTGTCTCGGTCGGTGTCGGTGTCGGTGTGGGAGGGCGGCGGTGGCCCCGCCGTCTCGGTGAGGCGCCAGGCGGCGTTGATGAGCCCCACGTGGGAGAACGCCTGGGGAAAGTTCCCGAGCAGCTCGAGGCGGTCGGGGTCGGCCTCCTCGGCCAGCAGGCCCAGGTCGTTGGCACAGGCGGTGGCCCGGTCGAACCACGCCTCGGCCCGCTCGGTCTCGCCGGCCAGGGCTAGGCACTCGCTCAGCCAGTAGGTGCAGATGAGGAAGCCCATCGGGTCCTGTGGCCAGCGCCGCACAAGGCCGATGTCGCCCAGCTCCCGCTCGACCGCCTGGATGGTGGCCCACATCCGGGGGTCACTCGCGGGCAGGAACCCGACGAGCGGCAGGAGCAGCACCGAGGCGTCCAGCTGGTCCGAGCCGAAGGCGCCGGTGTAGGCGCCGGCCTGGTCGCTCCAGGCTTTGGCCAGCACGGCGTCACCCACCCGTTGGCGGGCCCGGCTCCACCCGTCCGGGTCGGCGCCTGGGCCCAGGCGGGGGGCCAGCTGGATGGCGCGGTCGAGGGCGACCCAGCAGAGCACCTTGGACGAGGTGTAGTGCCGCTGGGCGTCGCGGGCCTCCCACATGCCGGCGTCGGGCTCGCGCCAGGTGGCCGCGGCCCGGTTGGCCAGGGCCACGAGGAGGTTCTGGGTGGGCTCGTCCAGCTCGCCCAGCTGGTCCCGCAGCTGGTGGGCGGCGTCGAGCACCTCGCCGAGCACGTCGAGCTGGGACTGGTCCCAGGCGTCGTTGCCGACCAGCACGGGTCGGCTGCCGTGGAACCCGGCCAGGTGGTCGAGGGCGTGCTCGGTGAGGTCGCGCTCGCCGGCCACTCCGTACATCACCTGCACCCGCTCGCCGTCCAGCTGGCCGGCCGACTGGGCGATCCAGCGGAACAGCTCGTCGGCCTCGTCGGGGCAGGCGGCGATCCACAGCGAGCGGATGGTGAGGCTGAGGTCGCGCAGCCAGGCGAAGCGGTAGTCGAAGTTCAGCGGACCCCCGATGGCCTCGGGCAGCGACGTTGTTGCCGCCGCCACCACTGCCCCGCTGGGCTTGTAGGTGAGACCCTGCAGCACCAGCGAGCTGCGCAGCACCTGCTCGCGGTGGCGGCCCCGGTAGGCCTGGTGGAGGTCGGACCACGATGTCCAGGCCGCCAGGGTGTCGTCGATCTCCGGTACCTGCCGGGCCTCCACATCCTCGGCGCCGAAGGAGGGGGTGGCGGCCAGGCGCAGCTCGATCGTCTCCCCCGCGGCCACGGGAAAGGTGGCTCGGGCCGTGGCGCCGTCTCGGCGCAGCGCCACGTCTCCCGACAGGGTCAGGGTGACCGGCCCGGCCCGGGCCACCAGCCCGTCGCCCTCCTCGGTCAAGTGGGGGGCGGTGAGGCCGTACTCCATGCGGGGGGCCAGCTCGGTGGTCATCATCACCGTGCCCCGTCGCCCCTGGATCCGGCGCAGCAGGGTGTGCGGGGCCTGCCGCCCGAGGTCGTGGCCCCGGGCGCCCGGCTCCAGGGCCAGGGCGTCGGTGACCTCCACCTCGCCGTCGTCGGTGACGAACGTGGTCGTGATCACCAGGCTGGCGCCCACGTAACGGCGGGTCGATTCGAAGGGGTCGCGGGGGTGCAGCGACCAGTGGCCGGCGTCGGGGTCGAGGAGGCGGCCGAACACCGACGCCGCGTCGAAGCGGGACGGGCACCACCAGTCGACCGACCCGTGGCGGTCGACCAGGGCGGCGGTGTGGCAGTCGGAGAGGAAGCCGTAGTCGTCGATCCGCCGGCGGATCACGTGGTGCTCAGCGGGTGACCGCCGTAGCCGTGGCGCAGCACTGACACCGCCTTCTCCCACTCCTGGGTGCGGTCGCGTGACTGGTAGAAGCCCCACACGGCCTGGGCGAGCATCGGGATCGGCACCTGGTGCTCCATGGCGTACTGCACCCCCCAGACCTGCTCGCCGGTGTCCTCGACGCACGGCTCGACGTGGCTCAGGTCGCCGTACTCCTCGAAGCCTTGGGCCATCAGCTCGACCAGCCAGCCACGGATCACCGAACCGTGGCTCCAGTTGCGGAACAACGAGACGAAGTCGAGCTCGTAGTCCGAGGCGTCGAGCAGCTCCACGCCCTCGCCGATCGACTGCACCATGCCGAACTCGATCATGTTGTGGATCAGCTTGACGAAGTGCCCCGAACCCGTCGGGCCGACGTGGAGGACGCCGTCGTGGGTGGCCAGCGCCAACAGGATCGGCTCGACCAGCGAGAAGGCCTCCTCAGTGCCGCCCACCATGAAGCAGGCCCCGTGGCGGGCGCCGCTCACCCCGCCGCTGGTGCCGCAGTCGATAAAATGGATTCCCCGCTGGGCCAGCTCACCGCAGCGGCGCACCGAGTCCCGCCAGTGGGCGTTGCCGCCCTCGACGATCACGTCGCCGGGCTCCATGGCCTCGGCGAGGGACTGCACCACCTCCTCGGTGGGCCCGCCCTGGGGCACAGAGACGAACACGACCCGGGGCGTCGGCAGCTGCCCGACCACCGAGGCGACCGAGTCGGCTGGCAGGATGCCCGAGCCAGGCTTGGGTTCCTTGCCCGGGTCGTGGGCCACCACCTCGAGACCCCGGTCCACCGCCTGCAGGGCTAGCGCCTCGCCCATGCGGCCCAGCCCGATCATGCCGAACCGGGCGGTTCCCCCCATCTGCCTGGGCTGGTTGGCGGCGGCGACCTGCTGGGCCAGGTCACGAAGCACCGGTTCGTATGCTTCTGAGAAGGTGGGGAAGGGGTGGACGACGTCGGTGAGCACGGCCAGGGGGATCTCCGCCCTGATGGCCAGGACCGCCTCACCGATCCACTCGTCGCAGCCGGGTCCGACGGCCGCCGCCCCGACCAGCACGCCGCGGGCGGCATCGGCGGTCAGCACCAGCCGGCCCCGGGCCTCGCCCTCGCTGCCCGAGCGAGCCGTCTCGGCCAGGTCGATGCTGGCGGTGACCGCCTCGACGCCCTGCAGCCTGGCCGCCGCCGCGTCCAGCCCCACCGAGGCCACGGGCGGGTCGGTATAGATGGCCCGCGGCATGGCCCGGGTGTCCATGGTCGCTGAGCCGCCGAGGAGGTTGGCGGCGATGACCCGGGCCTGGTAGTTGGCAGCGTGGGTGTAGGGAGCGGCCCCGGTGACGTCGCCGGCGGCCCACACGTGGGGCTGGCCCGGCACCCGGCCCGACTCGTCGGTGGTCAGGCCCTTCGGGTCGGCTTCGATGCCGAGGACCTCGAGGCCGAGGTCATCGAGGTTCGGCATGCGGCCGGTGACGACCAGCACGCGGTCGCCGTCGAGAACGGCTCCGTCGGCCAGGCGCAACCGGGCCCGCCCCCCCACCGTCTCGGCCCTGATCACCTCGGCCCCGAGGCGCAGGTCGATCCCGTCGTCGCGCAGCACCGCAGCCAGCACTGCGGAGATGCTCGCCTCCTCCTTGGCCACCAGCCGGGGCGCCGACTCGACCAGCGTCACCTCGACCCCAAACCGGGCGTAGACCTGGGCCAGCTCGCAGCCGATCGGTCCACCGCCGAGGACGAGCAGCGAGGCGGGCCGCTCGTCGGTGCTCAGCGCCTCGTCGCTGGTCCAGGTGGGGACGGTGTCCAGACCCTCGATCGGGGGATGGACGGGCCGGCTCCCCGTCCCGATCACCAGGTCGGTGAAGCCGTACCGGGCGCCGCCGACCTCGACGACGCCCTCGCCCACGACCCGGCCGCGGCCCCGCAGCAGCGTGACCCCCTGGCGCTCCACGCCCGTGGCGGCGTCGGCGTCGTCGCGATGGTGGGCCACCTCGTCCCGCCGGGCCGTGGCCCGGGCGTACCCGGCTGCAGGGTCGTCCAGCGCCACGGGACCGGCGGTGGCGCCAAGGGCCACCGATCGCGTCGCCTGGTGGCGCACGGTGGCCGAGCGGAGCAACGACTTGCTGGGCATGCAGGCCACGTAGGGGCACTCGCCGCCAACCCGGCCCGCCTCGACCAGGGCGACGGTGCGACCGGCCTGGGCCACGTTCTTGGCGATCGATTCTCCTGCTGTCCCGGCACCGAGGATGATGACGTCGAAAGCGGCCATCAAGCAGCCGGGGAAAGGGATTTTGCGGGCATCGGCCTGCCTTCTCTCGTGGTGAGGAATCGACCTCCCCGGCTTACCCTCCGCTCAGGAGCAGCATGTGCTGCCCGGCTAACTAACAAGAGGATGAACAAGTTCGGCGCTCAGGCCAGCATGGCCACGATCCGATGGTAGCCCGAGGCCCCTTCGGGGCCGCTCGTGCGGTCCTCGCTCACCTGCGGGGTCCCACCACCGTCGACGGTGCGCACCACCAGCCGGTGCTCACCCGGCCGGGTGGGCACCCACGTGTAGCTCCACAGGCTCCAGGTGAGACGCGTGCCGGGGTAGGTGATGGTGGCCGGCTGCCAGGTGGCCCCGTCGTCAACGCTCACCTCGACCTTCGACACGCCACGGTCGCCGCCGAACGCCGTTCCCGACAGCACGACCGGGGCCACCGGCAGCGGCTGGTCGAACGCCGGGGCGGTGAAGCGCGACTGGGTGTTGACCACGAAGCTGGGACCCCAGCCCTGCTGCTCGTAGAAGCCCTCCTCTTCGTCGGTCGACAGCTCGATGCGGTTGACCCACTTCACGTTCTTCTCGCCGTGGCGCCGACGATCCAACGGCTGTCGTCACGCCCCACGACACCGTGTCGAAGGCCGATGAGCCGTCGGGCCAGTTCGATTTCGACCTGTCCGACTGGGATGCGTCGATGCAAGAATCCAGGACTCCTGACATAGGACGCTGAAGGCCTTGTGTGGCAAGGGGGATCCACCACTTTGGGCCCTGTATCGTCGATAATTCATACGTGAGTATTGTGACGGTTCTTGATGGTGCTGGGATGGGTGCGATGCGCCGAGGTCAGCCGCTCCCGTTGGCCCCAGCGGGGTCGGTGTCTGTGGCGCCCGGCGTTGAGGTGTTGGAGCGCGACGAGGGTGGTGTGGTGTTCGTGTGGGGCAGAGCGACATGGTTCTGGGAGCCCCGAGACGTGATCGCCCGGCGACTCGCCGCGGTGCAGCTGGTGGAGACCCGTTCCGCCCGTCACGGTGAGGTGGCGGCTGGGTTCGGGACCGATCCCGACACGCTGCGCCGGTGGCGACGGGCTTACGGCCAGGGAGGGGTGGAGGCGCTGCGGCCGGCCAAGCGTGGCCCACAAGGCCCCTCGAAGCTCACCGGAGACAAGCTCGAGGAGATCCGTCGCCGCAGAGAGACGGGTGCCTCGATGGAGGAGGTGGCCGCGGCGGTGGGCGTGAGCCGCAACTCGGTGTCGCGAGCGCTCGCCGGGGCCCGGCCCCGAACCGCAGCCGGGGACAACGACGAGGGCGACGAGGGCGACACGGGCACGGCCTCGGTCCCAGACCCGGTCGCTGTCCCGGTGCCCGACGCCGACCCCGGTGTTGGTGCTGGTGTCGGGCTTGAGCCTTTAGCGCGGCCTGAGCCTCGCACCGACGAGCGCGCTGCGGCCCGCCGGGGTGAGCTGGTCGAAGCGGCGCCGGTGATCTGTGAGGGTTCCTCGTTGCCGTTGGCGGGGGCGTTGGTGATCCTCCCGGCACTGGTGGCCACTGGTCTCCTTGAGGTAACCGAGGCGATCTACGGGCGGTCCCGGGCCGCGTTCTACGGGCTGCGGTCCCTGGTGTTGACCGTGGTCTTCGCGGCGCTGTTGGGCGAACCGCGCGCTGAGGGCCTGACCCGCGTCGACCCCGTTGATGTGGGCCGCTTGTTGGGCTTGGACCGGGCACCTGAGGTCAAGACCCTCCGCCGACGCATCGAGGCCCTCGCCGGCGAGCACAGGGCTGATCGGGTCCTCGCCGGGCTCGCAGCGCACCACGCCGCGGCCCACGACCAGGCCATGGGGGTGCTCTATGTCGACGGCCACGTCCGCGCCTACCACGGGGCTGCCGATGTCCCCAAGGCTCACGTGGCGCGCATCCGGTTGTCGATGCCCGCCGAGGTCGACACCTGGGTCGCCGATGCCAACGGTGACGGGCTGCTGGTGTGGTCATCTCCCCCCGGGGCATCGCTCGTTGGTGAGCTCCGCCGCGTCGCCGATGAGGTCCGCGCCCTGGTCGGGCCCGACCGCCGCCCGACCATTGCCTTCGACCGGGGCGGATGGTCCCCCAAGCTGTTCGCCGAGCTGACCGCAGCGGGCTTCGACATCCTCACCTACCGCAAAGCCCCCTGCGTCCCAGAGCCCCGCTCGACGTTCGTCGAGCACCGCTTCGTCGATGACCGGGGCCGCACCCAGACCTACTGGCTCGCGGATCGGGCCGTGCGCATCTCCTACAACGACCACAACCGCACCCGACGCTTCGCGTGCCGTCAGATCACCCGCCTCGATGTCACCACCGGGCACCAGACCCAGGTGCTCACCACCCGCACCGATGACGACCCCGCTCCGGTCGCGTATGCCATGTTCTCCCGGTGGCGCCAAGAGAACTTCTTTCGCTACAGGCGCGCCCACTACGCCCTCGACGGCCTCGACGCGTATGCCACCACCGGCGATGACCCCGCCCGCCTCGTGCCCAACCCCGCCCGCAAGACCGCGGATCGGGCCCTGCGCGACGCCCGAACCCAACTCGTCGTCGCCGAAGCCAGAGAGGGACGAGCCGCCCTCGACGGTCGACGCAGCGCCGCCGACGCCGAAGAGATGGCCGCCGCGTTCGCCGACACCCGCGCCCACATCGACACCCTCGCCGCAGCCGCCCGGGCCATCCCCGCCCGCGCGCCGCTCGGCGACAGCCACCCTGAGGCCGCCCGGCTCGATCCCGAACGCAAACGCATCCACGACGCCATCCGCATGGCCACCTACAACGCCGAGACCGCGCTGACCCGCCTCCTCGCGCCCCACTACGCCCGAGCCGACGACGAAGCCCGCAGCCTCCTGCGCGAGATCTTCGCCTCGCCCGCCGACCTCCAAGTCATCAATGGCGAGCTCCACGTCCGGATCAACCCGCTCTCCGCCCCCCGCCGCACACGCGCCCTCGCCGCGCTCTGCAACGCCCTCACCGCCCCCCGCACCACCTACCCCGGCACCAACCTCACCCTCACCTACGCCGTCAAGAACCGCTGAGAACCCGCATCAACTCCGGGAACATGTCAGGAGTCCTGGAGTCGCCTCCCCCGCTGCTCCTCACGACAACCCAGGCAGCAAGGTTTCTCAACGTGGGCAGGTGCACGATGCAGACTCTCGTCAACGAGGGAAAGGTTCGGTCGCTGAAGATCGGAGCGCTTCGGCGCATTCCGGTCGAGGCTCTCGATGAGTACATCAGCCGGGAGAGTCAGCGTTGATGTCACACCCCGGCGTCATGATGGCCCCAGCCGCCAGTCCGTCCATCACCCGACCCGAGGCCCCGGCATGACCACCCGTCGTCGCCCCAAGGGCGATGGATCCATTTACCGGACCCGTGACGGCCGCTGGCGGGGGTCGGTCGAGGGTCGTGCGGGCTGACGGGTCACGGGGGCGCAAGTACTTCTCAGGGCGCAACAAGAGCGAGGTGGCCAAGCAGGTCCGCGCCGCGAAGGAGCGGGTCGACCGTGGTCTCCCTCTCCCCGATGCCTCGCTCACCCTCACCGCCCTCATCGACCGTTACCTGGCGGAGGGGATCGATCCGAACGCCGCCCCCAATACCCGCTCGGCTGCTGCGGGGGTGGGGAGGCTGGTGGCCAAGAGGATCGGTGGGAGGAAGGTCATCAGGCTGGCCCCCTCAGACGTGAGCAATCTCTGCTCGGCGATGCTGGAGGAGGGCTATTCGAACTCTTACGCGGCCCGGGTGCGCACCTTCCTCGGTCAGGTCCTCAAATTTGCCGAGGCGGAGGGCCTGGTGGCCCGCAATGTGGCCAGTCTGTCCAGGTCCAGCAGTTTCGCCCCCAAGGAACGAGACCGGCTGACCAAGTCGGAGGTGGTCGCTCTGGTCGACGCTGCCCGAGGGGACCGGCTGGAGGCCCTGGTGGTCGTGCTGGCCACACTTGGTCTCCGCCCCGGGGAGTCCACCGGCCTCGTCTGGCAGGACGTCGACATCGACGAGGGGACAGTGACGATCCGCCGGTCCCTCAAGCGACACTCGGATCCCAACACGGGCACGCAGGTGCTGCGGCTCGGTCCCACCAAGACCGCGGGATCCGTCCGAACCCTTGCGCTGCCAGCCATCGCCCGAGCGGCACTGCGCCGCCGCCACGTCGCGCAGGCTGCGGAGAGGCTCGCCGCCGGGCCCTACTGGCGCATTAACGAGGGTCTGGTGTTCGCCACAGAGATCGGCACCCCCATCGACCCGGCCGACCTGCAAAGGACGGTGCGGAGGGTCGCCGAGAAGGCGGGCATCTCGAAGAGGGTGAGCCCCTACGACTTCCGCCACGCCGCCATCTCGGTGCTGTCCGACGCGGGTGTGTCGGGGGAACGGATCGCAGATGTGGCGGGCAACGACGCCAAGACCGCCCTGAGCGTGTACCGCCGCCCGATGGGGCCCGTGGTCGACGATGCCGTGGGTCCCATGGACGCTCTGTTCGGCACCGACTAGGGCACGGTCAGCCCGGTCTCGATGTGCGTTCGATCCGGCACCCCATAGGCTGCCAGATAGGCTGCCAGGGGTCACCCGGGGGACCGAAAAAAAGACTGACCTTCGGACGAAGCCGCAGGTCAGGAGGGGTGGGCCGTAAGGGATTCGAACCCCTGACCCCCTGCGCGTCATGCAGGTGCTCTAACCAACTGAGCTAACGGCCCCAGAAGCGGTCACCTTAGCAGCGCGCCGTGGGCCGACGGCCAGCCTGAACCGGTCGGCCGACAGGCCGCAGATCAGTCGGGCGGCGGACGCCGGATGCCGTCCAGGCGCTCGCCCGCAGCGACCGTCTCACCGTCGCCGATGACGCAGTCGTCGAGCTCGGCGGCCTCACCGACGGTGGCGCCGAAGCCCACGATGGTGCGCTCGAGACGGGCGCCGGGCCCGACGCGGGCGGCGCCGAGGACGACCGATTCGTGGACGACCGCACCGTCGGCGACGACGGCGTCGAGGCCGACCACCGAGCGGCTGACGTCGGCGCCCGGGTGCAGCTCGGCGTCGCGGTGCACGCCGTCGACGGGCTCACCCCGCAGGCCGTCGAGCAGGTCGAGCTGGGCGCGGAGGTAGAGCGCGGGGGTGCCGGTGTCGATCCAGTAGGCGTCGCCCGCCATGGCGTAGAGGGTGCCGTCGGCCACCATGGCCGGGAACACCTCACGCTCGATCGACACCTTGCGGCCCGCGGCCACGCGGTCGAGCACCGAGGGCTCGAGCACATAGATCCCGGCGTTGATGAGGTCGGTCGGGGCCTCGTCACGGGGCGGCTTCTCGATGAAGGCCTCCACCCGACCCTTGGCGTCGGTCGGCACCACGCCGAAGGTGGAGGGGTCCTCGACGCGATGCAGGGCGATGGTGCCCTCCGCGGTGCGGTCCTGGTGGAAGGCCACCAGTGCCGACACGTCGAGGTCCGTGAGCACGTCGGCGTTGACGACCACGAACCGCCCGTCGATGCGCGCGTCGCGCGCCGCGAAGCGGATGGCCCCGGCCGTGTCGAGCGGCTCGGGCTCGACCGCGTAGTGCACCTGCACACCGGCACAGGTGCCCGTCGGGTAGACGTCGGTGAAGGCGTCGGCGCGGTAGCCCATCGACAGCACCACGTCGTCGATGCCGTGACCGGCCAGGTGGCCAAGGACGTGTTCGATCATGGGCCGATCGACGATCGGCAGCATCTGCTTGGGCCGGGTGAGCGTCAGCGGCCGCAACCGGGTTCCGAACCCGCCGACCAGGACGACGGCTCTCATCCCCCGGCGGGCTCCTCGGCGCTGCCCGGGGCCGCGGCGGGATCGGACGGCGGCGCCGTCGAAGCCGGAGGATCGCCGGGTGCGGAGCCGTCTGCCGGCGGCGCCTCGCCCTCACCCTCGGGCGGGGTCTCGCCCGGGAGGGGCTCGCCCGGAGGGGGCACACCCGGGAGGGGCTCGGTGCCGGGGTCGCCCGGGAGGGACTCGCCCGGAGGGGGCACGCCCGGGGGGGGCTCAGTGCCGGGGTCGCCCGCCGGGGCCCCGGGGTCGACGCCTTCGGGCAGCTCGCCCTCGGGCAGGTCCTCGAGGTCACTGCCGTCGGGGGCGCCGGCGGGCAGCTCCCCGGGTGCGCCGTCCTGCGCACCGAGCGAGACGATGTCGGCCGCGCTCGGCGGCGGCGGGATGTCCTCGCCCTCGGGCAGGAAGGCAATGGTGTAGGCCCCCTGGTTGGTGTCGAAGTGCTCACCGGAGATGTCCGAGGTGCGCACGTCATCGGGCCGCTGTTCACCGGCGGTCACGGCGTCGTCCCAGTGGGCGGTGACCACCCGGGCGCGCTCACCGTCACACGTCGTCTCGCCGTTCTTGTACTCGCGGCTCCCGAACTGCTCACCCGGGGGCAGGGTGATCGACGAGTCGCTGACGCTCATGCCGACCTGCTCGAAGAACTTGCCGATCGTGGCGGATTCTCCGGTGGCCCCGGCGAGGAAGGGGTGGATGTGGACCAGGCCGTCGTCGTGGGTGTGGATGCCGAGCGAGTCGGCGCCGCGGTCCGAGAGGTTCGCCACCCACCGGTCACACACGTAGACGCCGTAGGCGGCGTGCCAGTGCTCACCGAGCTGGGGGGAGCCGTCGCCGGGGTTGGTGGAGCGGGCGAAGGCGACCAGGCCGAGGCCGAGGACCACCAGGACGACGAGCGCCGCCGGGAACGCGATCTGCTTGCGCTGACCCTTGGTCTTGCCGCCGGCGCGCGCCGCGCGCGCCACCTTCTTGGATGAGGATGCCTTGCCCATGGGTCGATCACCCTACCCGGCGGCGCCTCCGCCCTCGGAGTCGGGTGGGCCCGCGGGCCGGTCCGCCGCAGCTCGGTACGCGTCGGCGAGGGCCCGAGCCCCCGCCCGGTTGGTGAAGGCCGTCGCCCGCTCACGACCAGCGGCGATGCGGCGGCGCCGGAGCCCATCGTCATCGAGCAGCGCGGCCAGGGCCGAGGCCCATCCGGCGACGTCGTCGGGCGCGACGAGGGTCGCGGCCGTGCCGACCACCTCGGGCAGGGCGGTGGCATCGGCGGCGACCACCGGCGCCCCGGCGGCCATGGCCTCGAGCACCCCGGTGCCGAAGCCCTCGTAGCGCGACGGGAAGGCGACCGCCGCCGCGCCGGCCAGCAGGGCATCGAGGTCCGCCCGGGGCACCCGGCCGGTGCGGTGCACGCGGCCGCCCGCTCCGCAGGCGGCGATGGCGGCGACGACGTCGGCCTCGGCCGGGCCTTCCCCGCCGGTCAGCACCAGGTCGACGTCGGGGTGCGTCGCGGCCAGGGCGGCGAAGGCCCGCACGAGGGTGACGTGGTTCTTGTGGGGATAGGTGATGACCGGGTACAGGATCCAGCGGCGGGCCAGGCCGCGCTCGGCGCGGACCCGATCGACCTCGGCCGCCGGAGCGGCGGCGAAGGCCTCGGGCTCGAGGCCGTGGAGCACGGGGTGGATCCGATCGACGGGGACACCGAGGCGCTCGGCCACCCGCTCTCCGGCGGTGCGCGACGGGGTGGTGATGACCCGTGCGGTGCGAGCCGAGCGGGGCAGCATGGCCCGCAGGTAGGCGACCTTGATCCGGCTGAAGTTCTCGGGCAGGTCGAGGGGCTGGAGGTCGTGGATGGTGAGCACCGCCGGCACGCCGCCGCGCCCGAGCGGGACGACCCCCCCGGGATGGTGCACCAGGTCGAGGTGGCGGCGGCGGATCGCGACCGGCAGCCACGTGGTCTCGGCCACCACCCGCAGCGCCTTGGCCCGGCCCCGCAGGCGAACGGTGTGGGTCGCGAAGCGGGCCACGAGGTCAGGGTGGGCCCGGCGCAGGTCGTCGAGGGCGAAGAGCTCGATCTCCAGATCCGTCGCCCCCAGGTCGGCCAGGCCGTGCAGCAGCCGCACCGTGTACTCCTCGCTGCCGCCCACCACGCCGGGCACCAGCCACAGCAGGTTGACCCCCACCCGCAGCGGCCCCGGTCGGCCCCTCCCCTCACCAACTGGCGCGCGTCCGGGACCCTTTGGGGTCACGAGCGCGCGCCACTTCGCTCGATGGCCGACGGGGTGCCCGTTAGCGGCGGCGCGAGTCGGTCGCTGGTCACCCGCCCGACACCTCGCGGTAGGCAGCGACGGTGGCCTCGGCGGTGCGCGCCCACGTGAACGTGGCCGCCCGGGCCCGGCCCCGTCTCCCCAGATCCCGAGCGAGGTCGGGGTCGCCCAGCACCCGGTCGAGTCCGGCGGCGATGGCCGGAACGGAGGTCGGGTCGACGAGAACGCCGGCGTCGCCGACGACCTCCTCGGTGGCCGTGCCGACCGACGTCACCACCGGAGCGCCCTGGGCCATGGCCTCGAGGGCAGGCAGGCCGAAGCCCTCGCGCAGGCTCGGGTAGGCGACGACGGCGGCACCGGCGTAGAGCGGGGCGAGGTCGGCCTGGGGCAGGAAGCCGAGCGACCGGGCCCGGCCCGGGAGGCGAGCGAGCAACGCGGCGAGGTCCTCGTTCCAGCCCTCGGGACCCACCATCACCAGCTCGACGTCGTCGCGCCCGAGGCGGGCCACGGCCTGAACGACGCGGGGCAGGTTCTTGCGGGGCTCGACCGTGCCGCAGAACAGCACGTAGGGGCGATCGAGGGCGTGGCGGGTGCGGACCGCGGCCAGCATGGCCTCGTCGACGGCGACGGGGGTGACGCCCCACGGCACGACGCGCACGCGCTCGGGCCCGATGCCGGCGGCCTCGCACTCCCGGGCCGTGGCCTCCGACGGCACCAGCACCAGCCGGGCGTGACGGCGGGTCAGCTCGATGCCTCGGCGGAAGAACCGCAGCCCGTGGCGCGTGGCGTGACCGGGCTCGGAGAGGAACGCCAGGTCGTGGACGGTCACCACCAGCGGGACCCGCGCACCGGGCACCGCCACCGCGGTGGCGTGCACCAGGTCGACGGGACCGGTGGCGGCCTCCACGCGGGGCCGGCGCAGCGCGTGCCACGCCTCGTAGAGCGCCAGGCGGGGCAGCCGCAGGTGGCGGACGGGCACCGGGGGCACCCACGGCGGCGCCGGGGGTTCACCGTGGCGGGCGGCCACGCCCACGACCTCGACGTCGGAGCGGGCGGCCAGGGCGCCGGCGAGGGCGAGCACGGAGGTGGCCGTCCCGCCCGGCACCCGGTGCCAGCACTGCTCGAGGGTCAGGGCGACGCGCATGTCGGCGGTAGCATCGCGCACCGTGCCCAGTGCCCCCCGTGCCGCCACCCGACCGCAGTGAAGGTGCTCGTGACCGGGTCGGCCGGCCTCATCGGGTCCGAGGCGGTCACCTTCTTCGACTCCCTCGGCTTCGCCGTCGACGGCCTCGACAACAACAGCCGGGCCGACTTCTTCGGCCCGCCGGGCGACACCACATGGAACCGCCAGCGCCTCGAGGCGACCTGCGCCCACTACACCCACCTCGACGTCGACATCCGCGACCGGGAGGCGGTCGACCGGGTCATCGCTCGCGGCGCGCATGAGCTGGTGATCCACGCCGCGGCCCAGCCCAGCCACGACCTGGCCGCCAGCCGGCCCTTCGACGACTTCGACACCAACGCGGTCGGCACCCTCAACCTGCTCGAGGCCTGCCGTCGTCACACGCCCGAGGCGGTGTTCATCACCGTTAGCACCAACAAGGTCTACGGCGACACCCCGAACCGCCTGCCGCTCGTCGAGCTCGAGACCCGCTGGGACTACGCGGATCCGGCTGACGCCGAGGGGATCGACGAGACCATGTCGATCGACTCCTCGCTCCACTCGCTCTTCGGCGCCTCCAAGGTGGCCGCCGACGTGCTCACCCAGGAGTACGGCCGCTACTTCGGCCTGCGCACCGCCACCTTCCGGGGTGGCTGCCTGACCGGCCCGCACCACTCCGGCGTCGAGCTCCACGGCTTCTTGTCGTACCTCGTGGCCCGGGCGTTGACCGGCGGCGACTACACGATCTTCGGCTACCAGGGCAAGCAGGTCCGCGACCAGATCCACTCCGCGGATGTGATCAGCGCCTTCTGGGCCTTCGCCCAGGACCCCCGGCCCGGCGAGGTGTACAACCTCGGCGGGGGCAAGGCCAACGCCGCCAGCCTCCTCGAGTGCGTCGATGCCATCGAGTCGCGCTGCGGCACGCGCCCGGCGCTCCGCTACGACGAGACCAACCGGGTCGGCGACCACATCTGCTACTACACCGACATGGCGAAGTTCCGGGCCCACTTCCCGGGCTGGCGCCAGGAGTGGACCCTCGACGCCATCATCGACGAGATGGTCGGCGCCGTGGCCGCCAAGCGCGCTCCGTGAGCGAGCACCGATGAGTGAGCAGCGGCGCATCACCCTGGTCAACCAGTTCTTCCCGCCCGACATCTCCCCGACCGCTCACCTGACCGCATCGCTCGCCGCCCACCTGGCCGCCCGAGGCGACGAGGTCACCGTCGTCACTGGGGGTGAGGGGTACGTCAAGGAGACTCGCGGCCGCGGAGCTCAGGCGGTGGAAGAGGTGGACGGTGTGCGGGTGGTGCGGCTCTGGACCCCGGCCCTCGGCAAGAGCACCGTGGCCAAGCGGCTGTCGGACTACGCCTCGTTCCTGGTGGGCGCCACCCTCCGGCTCGTGCGCCTCCCCCGCCAGGACGTCGTGGTCTCGCTCACGACACCGCCGTTCGTGGTCGTGAGCGCAGTGGCCCACAAGCTCGTCCGCCGCCGGTGCCGGGTCGTGCTGTGGTCGATGGACTGCTACCCCGACGTCATCGAGCGGCTCGGGTCCCGCACCGAGGGCGGGCCGGTGGTGCACGTCGGGCGGCGGCGGCCCGCAGAGGCCGCAGCCGAGACCCTCCGCGGGTGGTTGCGTCCCGTCGCCTCGCTGCGCCAGGGCGGTCCGCTCTCGACCGGGCTGCGGGCCGTCAACCGGTGGTCGTTCCGGCGCCTCGACCAGGTGGTGGCCCTCGACGAGGCCATGCGTGACCTGCTGATCGGCGGCTACGGCTCGTCGGACGGTGCCCACCCGCCCTCGACGGTCATCGCCAACTGGGAGGCGCTCGCCGCCTTCCCGCCCGG
Organism: Iamia sp.; assembly: GCF_035575815.1. Classification (NCBI taxonomy): domain Bacteria; kingdom Bacillati; phylum Actinomycetota; class Acidimicrobiia; order Acidimicrobiales; family Iamiaceae; genus Iamia; species Iamia sp. The sequence continues at coordinate 14,635 of NZ_DATLXO010000128.1, read as the reverse complement.
TCCGCCGACCGTGACCTGGGCGGGCTACGACGATCCGGCGCTGGCCGACCGCTTCGTGGTGCTCTACCTCGGCAACCTGGGCTACGGCCACCGGGTCGAGACCGTCGTGGCCGCCGCCGGGCGCCTGTCCGCGGACGAGGGTGTGGCCTGGCTGTTCATGGGCGGCGGGGTGCGGTGGGAGCAGCTCGCGGGGCTGGCCGCCACCGAGGGCGTCGCCGACCGGGTGGTGCGCCGCGACTACGTGGCCAAGGAGGAGACAAGGGCGGTGATGGCCGGCGCCGGCTGCGCCCTGATCGTCCTGGCCGACGAGGCGCTCGGGGTCATGAGCCCGTCGAAGCTCCACGCCAACCTGGCCGCCGGCCTGGCGATCCTCTACGTGGGCCCCGAGGGCTCGAACGTCGACGCCGCCATTCGTCGCTTCGGGTGCGGCGTCAGCCTGCGCAGCGGCGACGTCGAGGGCCTGGCCAACGCCGTGCGCCGCCTCCGCGACGACCGCCCCTGGCGCGACGAGCTGTCGGCCAACGCCCGCCGGGCTTTCGAGGAGGCCTACTGCGACCGGGCCACGCTCCCCCGCTGGGATGCGGTCATCGACGCCCCCTGACAACCCCCGACGCTGGACCCATGTCCGCCCCGAACGGGGACAGTTTTCCTTGATTTTCTTGGGTTCTAGGGTGTTGACGAACAGACGTTCGGGTACCATTGACCGCGTGGTTGACGTTGCCGTGATGGAGAGCCCGCAGGGGTTGGCCGATGAGGCCGCGGTCGCGCTCGCGGCGTTGGCCGGCGCCGATGTCGGGGCCATGGTCAACGGCGCGGTGCCCGGTCACCTTGAGGCGCTGTACGGGCTGCGGGCCCTGGTGGACGCGGCGATCGTCGAGACGGTGGGCGTCTTCGACGGGCGGAAGCTCTACGGCTTCGACGGCATGTTCTCCACCGCCACGTGGGTGACGGGGCGGGTCGGGGTGCACCGGGCGGGTGTCTCGACCATGGTGAAGGTCGCTCGCGAGGCACGGGGCATGCCGTTGACCATCGACGCCCTGCGGGCCGGGCGGCTGTCGTTCGACAAGCTCCGTTTGCTGGCCGCCGCGCACGGCGTGTCGGAGAAGACCGCTGCGGACTACGACGCCAACGAGGCCGAGATCCTGGCCACCGTCGAGCCCTACACGGCCGAACAGACGGCGATGTTCGTGTCGCTGTGGACCGCAGCATCGGACCCGGATGCCGATGAGTCCTCCCACGACGACCGGGACAAGACGCGGCGGGTCAACCTGTCGCGGTCTCTCGATGGGATGGGGTTCCTCGACGGGCTCCTCACCACCGAGGGCACCGCCATCGTGAACGGGCAGCTCGAGACGATCATCGACGACCTCCACCGGTGGGGCCTCGCCTGCGACGCCGAGGGTCACCGGTTGACCGCGGCCCAGCTCCGTCACGACGCGTTGATCGAGATGGCACTCCGCGCCGGCGCCTCGAGCACCGAGGTCCAGGTCCGCGGCGACGCCCGCCGCCGCGCCGGACAGGCACCGGGTGCGGGTCCCGAGCCGGACAGCGACGGCCAGCCGAGCGGCTCCCACGTCGAGGCCGACGACCCGGAGTCCGGCAGCACAGAGTCCGGCAGCACAGAGTCCGGCGGCACGGTCTCTGGCGGTGCACACGCGTCCGGGACCACCGCCCAGAGGTCCACCGAGGCGCCCACACCGGCGTCCGACAGCGACACCGGCGATGAGGTCGATGGGCCCGAGCCCCACCGAGGGCGACCTGCGTTCGACGACGGCACCGATCCCGGCGCCGGTGCTCGTCGCACCACCACGACCGGGCCGGCGCCCGAGCACACCGAGCCGGAGACCGACGCTGACGCCCAGTCCGACGCTGACGCTGAGCCCGGATCTGGAGCCGGAGCCGACACCGAGGGCGCCACCCCGCCCGCCAGTGAGTGCGACCGCGACCGCAACGGCGCCGGATCGGCCGGCGTGGTCGACGGTCGCGGCCATCGCGGGTGTGGTTGCCGGTCGGGCGAGCCACCACCGACGATGCCGTCGGCCGCAGGCCTCGGCTCTCGCAACGGCGCGGGCCACGCCCCTCCTCCCGACGGCGAGGTGAACGGGCGCGGACCCGACACGTTCGACCCCGTCCCGCCCGGGCCCGATCCACCCCGCCGGGGCCACGACCGTCAGTGCCGGTGCGGCGGGGAACGGGCCGTCGAAGCGCTGCTGACACCACCCGGCGCGACAGAGGGGAGTGGTCTGCCTGGGCACAAAGTCGCCGGGGGTCTCGGCCACCCGCTGTTCAACGTGCTGGTCGACATCGACACCCTCGAAGGCCGGTCCGCCCAGGGCGCCTTCGGGCGTGTGGCCCAGATCGTCGGCCACGGCTCGATCCCCGACTCGGCGATCCAACGCCTGATGTGCGACGCCGGGGTCGCGCGCATCGTCACCCGAGGCCGGTCGCTTCCCCTCGACGTCGGCTCCGTCTCCCGCACGGCGACCCCTGCCCAGTGGCGGGCCCTGATCGCCTTCGCCGGCGGGTGCGAGTTCCCGGGTTGCGAGTGCCCGTGGGAGTGGACCGAGGCCCACCACCTCGACCACTGGACCCGCACCCACGAGACCAACTACGAGGGCCTCGCGCTCGAGTGCCACGGCCACCACACCCTGCTCCACCAGCCGGGCTGGTCGATGGCCCGCCGCCCCGACGGCACCATCGTCGTCTCCCGCCCCGACGGCACCACCCTCACCCGTCCACCCCGCCGCCCACCCCTCGGCAGCCGAGTCTGATGGATAGAGGTCATCGTCCGACCGGGACAAGGAACACCAGCCGGGCCACTTCAAGGAAGCCCAGCTTGGCCGCGACGCCGAGAGACCCCTGATTGTCCGATCCGGTGCCCCAGACGGGCGTGAGTCCGTCGGCTCGGACAGCCTCGCAAGCCAGCGCTGCGGCGGAGGTGGCGATTCCCTGCCCGCGGTGGCTCGCCGCGACGTAGACGCCGATGTCTGCGTACGTGCCGCTGGCCGCGAAGGAGCTCCCGTGACCAACGATCGAGTCTCCATCTATCGCGACGAAGACACGACCCCGCGCGGCGGCTCCTTCGACGACCCGGCGACCCGGAAAAACGTCGTCGGACGCCACCGAGAGCCGCGAGAGGTCGGGGACGCGCAGCGGACGAACCCGGGGATGACCCTCGACGCGTGGGCACTGCCTCGAGATGTGGACGACGTCTATGACGCGACTCGCGATGCCCCACCGGCGTTCGAAGTCGTCAGTGATGTCGTCGGCAACGTCGGGGTTCAACTCGATGCACCTCCAGCCTTCGGCGCGTGCGAGGAGGTCGAGCAACGAGGCCGGATCGCCGAACCCCTGTGGCTCTCCGGGCACGAGCGCAGACTCCACGATCACCGCTCGTAGGTCGTCGGAGGGTCCCGATGTCCATACCCGACCGAGCCCGGATTGGAGGGCGTGGATGGCCAGCACGGTCTCCGGTGAGTCGCCGATGAAGGCGACGAGCCCTTCTCTGACGTGAGACTCCAACCGACGGATGTCCGACTCCATCTGGCGACTCTCACATGGGCCGAGAGCCGCGGGCGACTCGGTTCGAGGTCGGTGCTCCTTCCTGCGATCGACGTCCATGGAGCCACATGGCGACGAAGGCTGCTCCTCTTCGCTCGAACCGCAGGGGGGCCGTGTTCGGAGAAGTCGCTCCGTCGCGAGGACCTCGCTCCAAGGCAGTGGTTGGTCGGGGGTTGGCCGGGGGTTGGCCGGACTTGTCCGCAACTTGTATTGTTGTCGGCGTCGGCCGGCGGCGGGGAGCCGAGTAGGTTCGGCCTCGGGCACGTTGCCGCGAAAGGGATCCACATGACCAGCACCAGCAACTCCTTCGGGGCCCGCCGATCGCTCACGGTCGGAGATCAGACCGTCGACATCTACGGGCTCGACGCCGCCGGTGACGGGGTCGCGGCGCTGCCGTACTCGCTCAAGATCCTGCTCGAGAACCTGCTGCGCAACGAGGACGGCATGAAGGTCACCGCGGATGACGTCCGGGGCCTGGCCGACTGGGGACCGGGCTCGACATCGGCCGAGGAGATCTCCTTCACCCCGGCCCGGGTGCTGATGCAGGACTTCACCGGCGTCCCCGCGGTGGTCGACCTGGCCGCCATGCGCGACGCCATGGCCGCCCTCGGCGGCGACCCCGCGGCCATCGAGCCCCTGGTGCCGGTCGACCTGGTGATCGACCACTCGATCCAGGTCGACTCCTTCGCCCAGCCCGACTCCTTCGACCTCAACGCCGCCCTCGAGCTCGAGCGCAACGGTGAGCGCTACGAGTTCCTGAAGTGGGGCCAGGGCGCGTTCGAGTCGCTGCGCGTCGTGCCCCCCAACATGGGCATCTGCCACCAGATCAACCTCGAGAACCTGGCCCGCGTCGTCCAGCAGCGCGACGGCGTCGCCTTCCCCGACACCCTCGTCGGCACCGACTCCCACACCCCGATGGTCAACGGCCTCGGCGTGGTGGGCTGGGGCGTCGGGGGCATCGAGGCCGAGGCAGCCATGCTGGGCCAGCCCGTCCCGCTGCTCGTGCCCCAGGTCGTCGGTCTCCGCCTCACCGGCGAGCTGCCCGCCGGCACCACCGCCACCGACCTGGTGCTGACCATCACCCAGCTGCTGCGCCGCCACGGTGTGGTCGGCGCCTTCGTCGAGCTCCACGGCCCCGCCCTCGCCCAGCTGCGCGTCGAGCACCGGGCCACCATCGGCAACATGTCACCGGAGTACGGCTCGACGATCACCATCTCGCCGGTCGACGACGAGACGCTCCGCTACCTGCGGGCCACCGGTCGCCCCGACGACCTGGTGGCCCTCGTCGAGGCCTACGCCAAGGAGCAGGGTCTCTGGCACGACCCGGAACACGACCCGGTCTACGACTCGGTGGTCGAGCTGGACATGAGCCGGGTGGTCCCGTCGCTCGCCGGGCCGAAGCGCCCCCAGGACCGCATCCCCCTCGACCGGGCCAAGGACGCCCTCTCGGCGGTGCTCAACGACCCCGAGGCCACCGAGTACAGCGCCGAGGACAAGGCCATCGCCGACACGTTCCCGGCCAGCGACCCCGTCGCCTCCTCCGCTCACACCGAGGTGCAGGCGCCCCGCACCGTTGCGTGCGACACCGAGCCGGCCCGCTCGAACAAGGTCGACCTCACCCTGGCCGACGGCACCGAGACCTCCCTCGACCACGGACGGGTCGTGATCGCCGCCATCACCAGCTGCACCAACACCTCGAACCCCGACGTGATGGTCGCCGCCGGTCTCCTCGCCCGCAACGCCCGGGCCAAGGGACTCACCCGTCGGCCCTGGGTCAAGACCTCCCTCGCCCCCGGCAGCAAGGTGGTCATGGACTACTACGACCGCCTCGACCTCACCGACGACCTCGCGGCGATCGGCTTCGACCTCGTCGGCTACGGCTGCACCACCTGCATCGGCAACTCGGGCCCGCTGCCGACGGAGATCTCCGAGGTGATCGCCGAGGTCGACCTCACCGTGGCCGCGGTGCTCTCGGGCAACCGCAACTTCGAGGGCCGCATCAACCCCGACGTGCGCCTCAACTACCTGGCCTCGCCGCCGCTCGTGGTGGCCTACGCCCTCGCCGGCACCATGAGCTGGGATCCGGGCACCGAGCCCCTCGGCACCGACACCGACGGCAACCCGGTGATGCTGTCGGAGCTGTGGCCCGACGCCGGCGAGGTGGCCGACGCCGTGGCCCGCGCCACGGGGTCCGACTCGTTCCGCACCGTCTACGACACGCTCTTCGACGGCGACGACCGCTGGCGGGCCATCGACGCCCCCACCGGCGACACCATGGCGTGGGACGACGACTCGACGTATGTGCGCCAGCCGCCGTACTTCGAGGGTCTCGACCCGCAGCCGTCGGGCCTCACCGACATCGAGGGCGCACGGGTCCTGGCCCTGCTGGGCGACTCGGTCACCACCGACCACATCTCCCCCGCCGGGGCCATCAAGGCCGAGAGCCCGGCCGGGCGCTACCTGCACGACCACGGCATCGACAAGGGTGACTTCAACTCCTACGGCTCGCGCCGCGGCAACCACGAGGTGATGATCCGGGGCACCTTCGCCAACATCCGGCTCCGCAACCAGATGGCCCCCGGCACCGAGGGAGGCATCACCCGCCACGTCGGCACCGGCGAGCAGATGGACATCTACGACGCGTCGGTGCGCTACGCCACCGAGGGCACGCCGCTGGTGGTGCTGGCGGGCAAGGAGTACGGGTCGGGCTCGTCGCGCGACTGGGCGGCCAAGGGCACCAGCCTGCTCGGCGTGCGGGCCGTGATCGCCCGGTCCTACGAGCGGATCCACCGCTCGAACCTGATCGGGATGGGCGTGCTGCCGCTGCAGTTCGCCGACGGCGACTCGGCCGAGAGCCTCGGGCTCACCGGTGGCGAGGAGTTCGCCATCGGCGGCCTGGCCGCCCTCGGCCCGAACGACGCCATCCCCCCCACCCTCGAGGTCACCGCCGGCGAGGCCACCTTCACCGCCACGGTGCGCATCGACACCCCCACCGAGGCGGCCTACTACCGCCACGGAGGCGTGCTGCCCTACGTGTTGCGCACCCTCCACGCCCGCGCCACGAACGAGAGCTGACCCGCACGACCGAACCGGCGCGCGCCTGTGCCGCCGGAGGGGCACGAACGCGCGCCAGTTCGGGGGGCCGAGGGGGTCGGGGGGGTCGGCCGGGTCAGCCGGGGGTGAGCTGAGACCGGAACCACTCGGCGGTACGGGCGATGCCGTCGCGCACGTCGATGGTCGGCTCCCAGCCGAGCTCACGGCGCGCCAGGCTGATGTCGGGGCGGCGCTGGGCCGGGTCGTCGACCGGCAGCGGGGCGTAGCGGATCTCCGACGACGACCCGGTGACCTCGATGACGAGCTCGGCGAGCTGACGGATCGTGTACTCGTCGGGGTTCCCGATGTTCATCGGGGTCACCACGTCCGAGTCGAGGAGGGCCAAGAAGCCCCGGATCTCGTCCTCGACGTAGGTGAAGCTTCGCGTCTGGCTGCCGTCGCCGTACACGCTGAGAGGCTCGCCCCTCAGCGCGGCCACGATGAAGTTCGACACCGCCCGCCCGTCGTCCGGCCTCATCTGGGGGCCGAAGGAGTTGAAGATGCGGACGATCCGGACGTCGAGGCCGTGGTAGCGGTGGTACGCCATCGTCATGGCCTCGGCGAAGCGCTTGGCCTCGTCGTAGACGCCGCGGGGGCCGATGGGGTTCACGTGGCCCCAGTAGCTCTCGGGCTGCGGGTGCACCTGCGGGTCGCCGTAGACCTCGCTGGTGGAGGCCAGGAAGAAGCGGGCCCCCTTGGCCTTGGCCAGGCCGAGGGTGTTGTGGGTGCCGAGGCTGCCGACCTTCAGGATCTGGATCGGGATGCGGGCGAAGTCGGCCGGGCTGGCCGGGCTGGCGAAGTGCATGACCCGGTCGACGGGTCCCGGCACCCACACGTAGGTGCTCACGTCGTGCTCGACGTAGGTGAACCCCGGCCGGCCGAAGAGGTCCTCGATGTTGGCCAGTGACCCGGTGATCAGGTTGTCGAGGCACACGACCTGGTCGCCCCGGGCCAGCAGGGCGCGACACAGGTGGGAGCCGAGGAAACCCGCTCCCCCGGTGACGACGACCCGGGCCATGCTGCTGCTGCTCTCCCGCCGGGCCCGGTCAGCGACCGATGCCGTCGACCAGGAAGCCCCGGCGGGTCAACGGCGAGCGCTCGAGCAGGTTGCGCCCGTCGACGACCCGCTTGGCCGTCATGACCTCGGCGACCTTGTCGAGGTCGAGCCACTTGAACTCGTCCCACTCGGTGAGCACGGTGAGCACGGCGGCACCGTCGCAGGCGGCGTAGGGGTCGGCGCAGACCTCGATGCCCCCGAGGCGGGGGTCGGTGGTGCCGGCCGCGATCGCCGGGTCATAGGCCCGGACCCGGGCGCCCTTGGCGAGGAGCCGGCCGACGATCTCGAGCGACGGTGAGTCGCGCAGGTCGTCGGTGCGAGCCTTGAACGTGAGGCCCCACACCGCCACGGTGACTCCGTCGAGGTGGCCCCCGGCGGCGGTCTCGATCTTCTCGGCCACCCGGGTGAACTGCTGGTCGTTCACGGTGATGACACCCTTCAGGAGGCCGAAGTCGTATCCGGCGTCCTCGGCGATGCGCACCAGGGCGTGGGAATCCTTCGGGAAGCAGGAACCGCCCCATCCCGGGCCCGGCTTCAAGAAGGCGTCGCCGATGCGCTTGTCGTAGCCCATCCCCAACACGACGTCGTTGACATCCGCGCCCACCGCCTCGCACACCGCGGCGATGGCGTTGACGAAGCTGATCTTGGTGGCCAGGAAGGCGTTGGAGGCGTACTTGATCGTCTCGGCCGAGGCCGGGTCGGTCACCTGCAACGGCGCGGCCAGGCCCAGGTAGAGCCCGGCCACCCGGATGGCGGCGGACTGGTCGTCGGCGCCGATGACCACCCGGTCGGGGTGGAGGAAGTCGTGCACCGCGGAGCCCTCGCGGAGGAACTCGGGGTTCGACACGACGTGGACGTCGGATCGGCCGAGGGCTTGTTCGACCACGCGGGTCGACCCGACGGGCACGGTCGACTTGTTGATCACGATCGACTCCGAGACCAGGTGGGGGCCGATCTCGGCCGCCGCGTCGCGGATGTAGCTGAGATCGGCCGAGCCGTCCTCGCTCTGCGGCGTGGGGACGCACAGGTAGGTGAACTCGGCGTCGCGGACCGCGTCGGCGGCCCCGAGCACGAAGCTCAGCTGGCCCGAGCTGCGGCCCTCGTTGACCAGCTCGTCGAGCCCGGCTTCGAGGATGGGGATCTCGCCGCGGTTGAGGGCGTCGACCTTCTCGGGGACGACGTCCACGCAGATGACCTCATGGCCCATGTGGCTCAGACAGGCGCCCGTGGTGAGCCCGACGTAGCCGGTGCCGATGACGGCGATCTTGTGGCCCATGATCCTCCCGATCCTCCTGCGGCCGGTCGGCCCGTACCCCCGTGAACGAGCGCCCACCGTAGTGCGACACCGCTCCGCCGCCCCACCCCGGCGCCGGGTCGATCACCCCGCTCCGGGCGTGCGAGCGGACGGCCGTTCGTCAGCCGGTGGCCTCGCACGACGCGCCCGCCGGCGGCGCTTCGGCCCGGTAGAACCTCGGGTCATCGGGGTCGTCGGCGTCGCCCTGGTCCCCGGCGGGACCATCGTCGTCGGACTCCACGGTGGTCGAGCTGCCCGACGCGTCCGCTTCCGTGGTGGTCGCGGGGCTGGTCGTGACCGGCGCCTCGACCTCGTCGGCGGGGCGCGGGGTGCTGACCACGCCGTCCCAGTCGCTGCCGGTCACCACGACGACATCGGCGTCGTCGATCGACGGGGAGACCTCGTAGTCGACCGGGCCCGACAGGTGCCGGGCCACCAGCTGGGCCTGGGCCTCGCGGCCCGCGGGGTAGAGGATCGTCGTGGGCTGGCCCTGCTCGGCGTCGTCGGGGACGAGGGCCTCGAACCCGGCGTCGGTGAGGGTGGTCGTGACCTCCGCGGCCTGGCCCGGGGTGGCGGTGCCGTTGCGGACCTGCACGGTGACATCCGGGGGGCTGACGCTCCCGGGGCGGGAGGGGTCCACCCCCCGGAAGATCGACAGGATCGGCTCGGCGTCGTCCTCGCGCAGGAAGAGGACGTCGGCCTCGCCCACGTTGTCCTCGGTGGTGGGCAGGGTGTGGGTCACCAGCTCCTCGGGCCGGAAGTCACGGAACCGGGCACCCAGGTCGACGAGGTTGTCGCCGTCGAGGGCATCGTCGACCCGTATGGTGCCGACGCCCAGGTCGACCAGGCGCCGCAGGGTGTTGGGGTTGCGGGCGCCTTTGGTGATGACCTGGCGGAGGGCCAGCTCGACGAAGAGCTGCTGGCGCTCGACGCGCGAGTAGTCGCCGCCCAGGTCCGTGTGCCAGGTACCGTCGGCGTCTTGCACCTGGTAGTCCTTGCGGGCCCGGCTGAAGCCGAGGGCCTGGTCCGGGCCGAGGGTGAAGCACCCCGCTTCGGGGATGGACAACCCCGAGCTCGGCGCCCGAGCCGGGCGGGGGAACTGCACGGGGATGCCGTCGACCACCTCGACCAGCGTGCGGAAGTCCTCGAAGTCGACCTGCAGGTAGTGGTGGACCGGGATGCCGAAGTCCTCGTCGATCGTCTTGATCAGCCGCCGGGCGCCCCCGGTGCTCAATGCGGTGTTGATGCGCTGGTTGGCGTCGGTCTCGGCGATGGGCACCCACAGGTCCCGGGGGAACGACACCAGCTGGGCCGAGGTGTCCTGGGGGTCGATCCGCAGGATCATGATGGTGTCGGTGTGGAGACCGGCGCTCTCACCTTGACCCCCGCCCCCGGCCTCGTCGACGCCGACGATCAGGTAGTTCTGGGCGTCGCCGTCGGCCAGCTCCTCGGCGCGGGTGAAATCCGAGAGCCCGACTCGTTCGATCTCGGCCAGGCGGTCGTTCGAGTAGGCCAGGGCGCCGGCGGTGACCGCGGCGGCGACCAACGCAACGGCGTTGCACGCGATCAACAGGCGTTGCGGCCACGTGCGTCGCAGGTGTGGTCCCTCGGGTCTCGGCACGGGGACCGATCCTACGGTCCGCGCCGGTCGCCACCGCGGTCATCGAGGCCGTCGGCATCGGGCCGGGAGATCACGGCGTGGGCCGACAGGTGACGTCGGGCGGGGGCTCGGTCGCCCGGTAGAAGGCCGGGTCGTCAGGGTCTTCGACGTCGCCGAGGCGGTCGCCGTCCTCGCCGGCGGGCAGCGAGGTGGAGGCGTCGTTGCCAGCAGTGTTGGAACCCGGGGTCGCGGTGGTGGTGGTGGGGCCCTCGACCTCGCCGGCGGGGCGGAGCGTGGGCGCCACGCCGGCCCAGTCGGTGCCGGTGAGCAGCACGACCCCGGTGCCGGCCGGGACGGGGCCGACCCGGTACCGGGCCGGCCCGCGCAGCTGGCGGGCCACGAGCCGGGCCTCGGCGCCGTTGCCGGCGTCATGGACGATGGTGGTGGGCTGGCCGGGGGTGATGTCGGTGTCGGGCACCTCGGTGGCGAACCCGGCGGCGGCCAGCTCGCGGGTGACGTCGCCGGCCTGGCCGGGGGTGGCGGTGCCGTTGCGCACCTGCACGATGACCTCGGCGGGCGACACCGACGGAACGGCCGGATCGGTGCCCCGGAACACCGCCAGGGTGGGCTCGGCCTCGTCCTCGCGCAGGTAGAGGTAGGCCGGGCCCCCGCGCGGCGCCTCGTCGACGGGCAGGTCGTGGGTCACCAGCTCGGCGGGGTCGAAGCTGCGGAACGCCGTACCGAGGTCGACCAGCGCGTCGGGCTCCAGGGTGTCGTCGAAGGTGACGGACAGGGCGCCGATCTCGATCAGGCGGCGGAGCGTGTTGGGGTTGCGGGCGCCCTTGGTGATGGCCTGCCGGAGGGCGAGCTGCACGAAGAGCTGCTGGCGCTCGATCCGCGAGTAGTCACCGCCCATGTCGGTGTGCCACTCGCCGCTCGCGTCCTGGACCTGGAAGTCCGACCGGACCCGGGCGAAGCCGAGGGCCTGGCGGGGGCCGAGGGTCCAGCAGCCGGCCTCGGGGATGTCGAGCTCGACGCTGTTGTCGTCGTCGACCGGGCTGTAGGAGCGCACGGGATGGGGGAACTGGACCGGCACGCCTTCGACCACCTCGACCAGCTCGCGGAAGCCGGCGAAGTCGATCTCGACGTAGTGGTCGATGGGGATCCCGAAGTTGTCGATGATGGTGCGGATGAGCAGCACCTCACCACCGGTGTTGAACGCCGTGTTGATGCGGGACTCGGCACCGGTGCCCGAGATGGGCACGTAGAGGTCGCGGGGGAACGAGAGGATGTCGGCGGTGGCCGCGGTCGGGTCGACCCGCAGGACCATGATCGTGTCGGTGAGGCGCCCGCTGGTCTCGCGGATCTTGACGTTGTCCCCCTCCGCGAGCCGCGACGCGTCGTCGACGCCGACGATCAGGTAGTTCTGGGGCTCGGTGGCCGGATCGTCGCCGGTGCGGAGGATGCCGTCGGGGATCACCCGGCGGGTGATGTTCGACACCTGCTCGTTGGAGTAGGCCAGCGTCCCCGCGGTCACCGCGGCGGCGAGCACGGCCATGGCGTTGACCGTGATGAGCAGCCGTTGCGGCCACGTGCGACGGGCTCGCGAGGTACGCCCCTCCCGTCTTCCCCATCGGCCTGGCACGAGGAACAAACGTACCGGTCACTGCCAGCCTTTCGACGGCACCTCTCGCCGTGGCCGGCGGCCGATGGGTCAGCGGCCGACCGGCAGTCCCAGGCCGCGGCTGATGACCAGGCGCTGGACCTCGCTGGTGCCCTCGCCGATCTCGAGGATCTTGGCGTCGCGGTAGTGCCGGCTGACCAGGGTCTCGTCCATGAAGCCGTAGCCGCCGAAGACCTGGGTGGCGTGGCGGGTCGCAGTGACCGCGGCCTCGGTGGCGTGGAGCTTGGCCATGGCCGCGGCCTGGGTGTAGGGCCGGCCGGTGTCGCGGCGCCAGGCGGCCTGGTAGGTGAGGAGGCGGGCCGTCTCGGCCAGCACGGAGAGGTCCGCGCAGCGGAACGCCGTGGCCTGGTACGAGCCGATCGGCCGCCCGAACGCCTGGCGCTGCTGGGCGTAGGCGACCGACTCGTCGAGGCACGACTGGATCACGCCGACGGCCAGGGCGGCGATGGCGATGCGCCCCTCGTCGAGGATCGACAGGAAGTTGGCGAAGCCGCGGCCCCGCTCGCCCAAGATGTTGGCCTCGGGCACGCGGACATCCGCGAACGACAGGCCGCGGGTGTCCGAGGCGTGCCACCCCATCTTGCGGTACGGAGGGGCGACGGTGAAGCCGGGGGTACCGGCGGGGATCACGACGGCGCTGATCTCGGGCGGGGCCGACGAGCCGGGGGCGTCGGTGCGGGCGGTGACGGTGACGAGCGAGGTGATGGGCGTGCCCGAGTTGGTGATGAAGGCCTTCTCGCCGTTGACCACCAGCTCACCGGTGGCCTCGTCGAGCACGGCCCGGGTGCGGGTGCCGCCGGCGTCGCTGCCGGCCTCGGGCTCGGTGAGGCCGAAGCCGCCGAGGGCGGTGCCGGCGCAGAGGTCGGGCAGCCAGCGCTGGCGCTGCTCCTCGGTGCCGAAGCGGTAGATCGGGTTGGCGCCGAGGCCGACACCGGCCTCGAGGGTGATGGCCATCGACTGGTCGACGCGGGCGATCTCCTCGATGGCGATGCACATGGTGGTGAGGTCGGATCCGCCTCCGCCGTACTGCTCGGGGAACGGCACGCCGAAGAGCCCCAGGCGGCCCATCTCCTGCACCACGTCGGTCGGGAAGGTGTGGTCCCGGTCCCAGGCCTCGGCGTGGGGCGCGATGGCGAGCGCCGCGAAGTCCCGCACGACCTTGCGGAACTGCTCCTGCTCGTCGGTGAACTCGATGGGCACGGCGCCGAGCGTAGGTCGTAACCCCCAGCACACCGATCCGAGCCCGACATCGCGTCGCCGCGTCGCGCCCGGCGCGACTGGGTGACGCAGCTTCAGGTGGGGTGATCGGCCGGGGAGCCTCGGTGCGCGGACCCGTACGCTTCCGCCATGGCGGCGGCAGACCTCCGGGCCCTGGCCGTCGTCGGCGGGCGAGTGCTCCTCGACCTCGTCGACGTCACCGCCGACCTCGCCGCGCTCGACGGCACCGGGACGTGGGCCGTCGTCCTTCCCTCGACCGGCGACCCGATCTGCGCCCGCTTCGCCCGATCTCGCCCGGCCCGGCCCTGGCCCGGCCCGCCCTGGCCGGGGGTGCCCGGGGGGCCCGCGGCGTGGACCACCTCGCTCTCCGGCGAGCGGTTCGGGGCCGGGGTGGCGACGATCCGCGAGGCCATCGCGGCCGGCGACGTGTCCCAGGTGAACCTCACCCGCCGGCTCTCGACCCCCGCACCCCCCGACGCGGACGTGGCCGCCCTCGGCGCCGCGCTGGCGGTGGGCAACCCGGCGCCCTTCAGCGCCGTCGTGCGCCTCCCGGCCCAGGGCGTGCACGTCGCATCCGCGTCCCCCGAGCGCTTCCTCGAGCGCGACGGCGACCGCATCTGGTCCTCACCCATCAAGGGGACCGCCGCCACCGAGGCCGCCCTGCGGGACAAGGACCGGGCCGAGAACGTGATGATCGTCGACCTGGTGCGCAACGACCTGGGACGGGTCTGCGAGTGGGGTTCGGTCACGGTGCCGTCGCTGTGCGCGGTGGAGGCGCACCCCGGTCTCGTCCACCTCGTGTCGACCGTCGAGGGGCGCCTGCGGCCCGGTCTGGGGTGGGCGGCGGCCATCGCCGCCACCTTTCCCCCCGGGTCGGTCACCGGCGCGCCCAAGATCGCCGCTCTCGGCGCCATCGCGGCCCTCGAGCCCGTGCCGCGCGGCGTGTACTGCGGGGCCGTCGGGTGGGTCGACGCCGACGCCCGCCGGGGCGCCCTCAACGTCGCCATCCGCACGTTCTGGCTGGAGGAAGGCGGGCTCCACTTCGGCACCGGCGGCGCCATCACGTGGGACTCCGAGCCCGACGGGGAGTGGGCCGAGACCGAGCTGAAGGCGGCTCGCCTGATCACG
>NZ_DATLXO010000127.1:0-4009 GCF_035575815.1 Iamia sp. | reverse complement strand
GGTGCCGCCCGCCGCGGCCGCCGCGGCCGACGGAGCCGACGCGGCCGACGCGGCCGACGGAGCCGACGCGGCCGACGCGGGCGACGAGGGTGCCGCCCCGCCGGAGGTCGACGATCCGGCCGACGACATCGCCCTGCTGCCCCTGGAGGTGGAAGAGCTGCTGAGCTGGCTGCGCGTGGAGCGGGGCCGGTCGCGGAGCACCCTGGTCGCCTACCGGGGCGACCTGCGCCGCTACTGCGCCTGGCTGGCGGCCCGCGGGCGGGACCTGGCGGCGGTCACCGAGGAGGACATCACCGCGTACGTCGCCCACCTGCGCCACGAGGCCCGGGCCCCGTCGTCGGTGAAGCGGGCTCTCGTGGCGGTGAGGGCCCTGCACCGGTTCCTCGCCCGCGAGGGCGCGGCGTCGGAGGACCCAGCGGCGGAGATCGCCCTACCCCGTGTGCCCCGCGGGGTGCCCAAGGCCCTCACCGAGGCCGAGGTCGGTCGCCTGCTCGACGCGGTCGAGGGCGACGACGCCGTCGCCCGGCGCGACCGCGCCATCCTCGAGGTGCTCTACGGCACGGGGCTGCGGATCTCGGAGCTGGTCGGGCTGTCTCGGGGCGACGTCGACGTCGGCTCCGCGCTCATCCGAGCCTTCGGCAAGGGGTCGAAGGAGCGCATCGTGCCCGTCGGTCGCCTGGCCCTCGAAGCGATCGAGGCGTGGCTCGAACCCGGGGGGCGGGACCAGCTGGTGCCGCCCCGCTGGGCTCGCCGGGGTGACGCCGAGGCGCTGCTGCTCAACCGTCGGGGCGGCCGGCTGAGCCGTCAGGGCGCCTGGGGCGTGGTCCACAAGGTGGGGGAGCGGGTCGGGTTGGGCGGCCGCCTCACGCCCCATGTGCTGCGCCACTCGTGCGCCACCCACATGCTCGACCACGGCGCGGATGTCCGGGCTGTTCAGGAGATGCTGGGCCACGCGTCGGTCAGCACCACCCAGATCTACACGCTCGTCTCCGCCGACCGCCTCTGGACCGTCTACCGCGAGGCGCACCCGCGGGCGCAGGGCTGAGGGCGGCTGACCGGCGCCCGGCGTCCGAGCGGACAGCCGTGGCCGCAGGTGCGGGCGGTATCCTTGGCGGATGCTGACCTCAGAGTCCCTCACCGCGCTGCGCGCCACCCTCGAGGCCGAGCGCGACCAGCTGCGCCGCCAGACCGAGGGCCGTCCCGACGAGGCGGACTTCGACGAGAACTTCGCGGACTCGGGCCAGGTCGCCGCCGAGCAGGGCGAGAGCCGGACCCTGGCGAGCACGCTCACCGAGCGGCTCGACGACGTCGAGCGGGCACTGGCCAAGATGGACGAGGGCACCTACGGCACATGTGAGATCTCCGGGGAGCCGATCCCGCTGGCGCGCCTCGAGGCCGTGCCGACCGCCCGCGTCTGCATCGAGCACGCCTGAACCGCGTCGCGCCCGACGTGACGGCGACGACCGAGCTGGGCGCAAGGACGGTCACCAACCCCACCGGCATGGCGGGGACGCATCCGCCAGCGAATCGACAGCGAATCGCGCCCCGAGGTGCGACGTGACCTCGACCACGGAGGTCGGGCTGTGAGCGCCGGGCACCTGGTCCGCCGCTTCGTCGGGTCACTGTCGCCCCGGACGCCGTCGGCCGCTGATGGGGTCTGGGCCGAGACCCAGCTGCTCGATGAAGAGGTCGAGCTGTGGCGCCGCATGGGTCGCGCCGATCGCCGCCACGTCATCGGCGTCGCCCGACGGGTGGAGGCGGCCCTGGGCAACGACGCCACCCGGCCGGTGCTGGCCGCCGCCCTGCTCCACGACATCGGAAAGCTGGAGTCGCACCTGAGCACCTACGGCCGGGTCGTCGCCACCTTCTCGATCAGGGTGGCCGGACCCGAGGCGGCCGGGGCGTGGACCCAGACCCGGGGCTTCACCCGTCGGGTCGGGCTCTACGCCCAGCACGAAGCCCTCGGTGCCGAGATGCTCGAGCTGGCCGGCTCAGACCCCTTGACCGTCGCCCTGGTCCGCGAGCACTCCCAGCCCGAGCCGGACCGCACTGCGCCCGCGCACCTGGCCGCCGCCCTCTGCGCCGCCGACGACGCCTGATCCGCCGACGGTGCCCGGGCGATGCCTACCGGTCGGTGGGATCCGGCTCGGGCGACGGATCTCCGCCGTCGCCGGTCGTCACCACAGGAGCGACCAAGGGGTGGGGATGCTGCGCGGCCGTGCCGCCGCTGCCGTAGGGCCGGGTGATGATCTCCAGGAGGTGGCCGTTCGGGTCGTCGAAGTACACACCCCTCCCGTCGTCCCACGTGTTGATCTGGCCCTGGTCCTGCCTCGATGGGTCCGACCAGTACGCCTGGCCACGCTGGCGGATCCGGGCGAAGATCTCGTCGAACTCGACCTCGGTCACGAGGAAGGCGTAGTGCTGGGAGCTGATCTCGCCATCGGTGTCGATGAAGTCGATGGTCGTGTCGTCGCTCACCTGCACAGCTGCGAACGGCCCGAGCAGCACCGGCGGTGACAGGCCGAGGATCTCGGTGAGGAAGAGGGCGGCAGCCCGCTTGTCGTGCGCCGATGCGATCGTGTGGTTTAGCACGGCCATGGTCGTCGTCTCCTCGTGAGAGCCGTCGCGGACACCGGCGCCAGTGACCTTGCCGGTCCCGTTCGTCGCTGAGGAGGGTATCGGTGGGGTGAGCGCCTCCACCTCGAAGAGCAGGGAGGAACGGAGCCGCCTCAGGCGGGCGGCAGGAGGCCGACCGCGGTGCGGGCGCCAGTCAGGGTCGGGGCGGCGATGGCTCGGGCCTTCTCGGCGCCGCGGGCGAGGATGCGGGCCGTCTCGGCGGGGTCGGCGACGAGGTCGTCGAGACGAGCCCGGATGGGCGAGAGGCGTTCGATCACCGCCGCCGCCGTGTCGGCCTTCAGCGGCCCGTACTGGATGTAGCCCTCAGCCGCCTCCTGCGGGGTTCGCCCGGTGGCCCCGCCGAGGATGGAGAGCAGGTTCGACACCCCGGGCTTGGCCGCCGGGTCGTAGCGCACCTCTGACTCGGTGTCGGTGACGGCCCGCTTGATCTTGCGCTCGACCACCTTGGGTTCGTCGAGCAGCAGGATCGTGCCCGGCGCGGTGTCGTCGGACTTCGACATCTTCGCCGTGGGGTCCTGGAGGTCCATCACCCGGGCGCCGGCGGTCGGGAACGTGGCCCGGGGCACCGTGAGCGTCGGGCCGTACCGGGCGTTGAACCGCTCGGCCAGGTCGCGGGTGAGCTCGACGTGCTGGCGCTGGTCGTCGCCCACCGGCACCTCGTCGGTGTCGTAGAGGAGGATGTCGGCCGCCATCAGGGCGGGGTAGGTGAACAGGCCGCCGGAGACGAACTCGGCCCTGTCGGACTTGTCCTTGAACTGGGTCATGCGTCGCAGCTCGCCGATCGACGCCGTGCACTCCATGAGCCACGCCATCTCGGTGTGCTCGGACACGTGGCTCTGCACGAACAGCGTGCAGACCTCGGGGTCGAGGCCGACGGCCAGCAGGGTCCGGGAGAGCTGGAGGGTGGCGGCCCGCAGCTCGGCCGGGTCCTGGGGCACGGTCAGGGCGTGGAGGTCGACCACGCAGTAGAGGCTGTCGGCCCGGTGCTGGTCGTCGACCCAGTGCGCCAGCGCGCCCAGCAGGTTGCCGAGGTGGACGTTGCCGGTGGGCTTGATGCCGGAGAACACGCGCGCCATGAGCGGCGATGGTAGGGGCGCACCGAGTCGGGTCCGGCACCCGATCCGCGGACGCGCCACCGACCGGGTTGTGACCACGCCGAAGCGGCGAGCGTCCCCCAGACCGGGTTGCGTCCCGTGTGCCAGCGACATCGCGGGTCGCGATCGGCGTGTGCGGCGCAAACCACACGCGTGTCATATGATCCCTCCGTGGCGTACCAGGTGCAGACCGAGGTCTACGACGGGCCCTTCGACCTGCTGCTGCACCTGATCCTGCGTGAGCAGGTCGACCTCTACGAGGTCTCCCTCTCCGCCGT
>NZ_DATLXO010000126.1:0-34209 GCF_035575815.1 Iamia sp. | reverse complement strand
GGCGGGCCTCGAGGTCGCGACCCTCGAGACCACCTTCGCCGACCGGGGCTGGTGAGCCCCGTGACCGGCCGCCCCGAGCCGGAGCCCCCGGGACATGGCGGGGCCCACTGAGCCCAGTCTCGTCGCTCCCGGCCCACCCGGGGTGAAGGTCGGCATCCTCGCCCTCCAAGGTGCGGTGTCGCGCCACGCCGAGGCCATCGTGGCCCTGGGTGCCACGCCCGTCGAGGTGCGCGGTGCGGGCGACCTGGCCGGGATCGACGGCCTGGTGCTGCCCGGTGGCGAGTCGACCACGATGTCGAAGCTGCTCGACACGAGCGGACTGCGGGCCCCCCTCGCCGATCAGCTGACCGACGGCCTGCCCGTCCTCGCCACCTGCGCCGGCATGATCCTGCTCGCCACCGACGTGCTCGACGGCCGGGCCGACCAGCGCAGCCTCGGGATCATCGACATGGCGGTGCGCCGCAACGCCTTCGGACGCCAGCGCGACTCCTTCGAGGCCGACCTCGACCTGACGTGGCAGGGTGCACCGATCGACGGGGGCCCGTTCCACGCCGTGTTCATCCGGGCCCCGGTGGTCGAGGCCGCCGGACCCGCCGTCGAGATCCTCGCCACCGTCGACGGTCGCCCCGTCCTGGCCCGCCAGGGCGCGGCGATCGTGGCATCGTTCCACCCGGAGCTCACCGCGGATCTGCGCCTCCACCGCCTCTTCCTGTCCACCTTCGAGGAGAACTGATGTCCGGCCATTCCAAGTGGGCCACGATCAAGCACAAGAAGGGCGCGGCGGATGCCAAGCGGGGGAAGCTCTTCGCCAAGCTGATCCGCCAGGTCGAGGTGGCCGCCCGCCAGGGCGGGGGCGACCCCGACATGAACCCCACGCTGCGCACCATGTACCAAAAGGCGCGCGACAGCTCGGTGCCGCTCGACACCATCGAGCGGGCGATCAAGCGGGGCACCGGCGAGCTCGAGGGCGTCACCTACGAGCAGATCACCTATGAGGGCTACGCCCCGCACGGTGTGGCCCTGCTCATCGAGGTCCTCACCGACAACCGCAACCGGACCGGCCCCGAGATCCGCACCACCTTCAGCCGGGCCGGCGGGTCGCTGGCCGAGCCCGGTGCGGTGGCCTGGCAGTTCGACCGCAAGGGCTCGATCCTCGTCGACCGGGCGGCGGACGAGGACGAGCTGATGCTGGCCGCTCTCGACGCCGGGGCCGAGGACCTCACCGACGACATCGAGGCCTGGCGCGTCACCACCCCGCCGACCGAGCTCCACGCCGTGCGCACCGCGCTCGAGGAGGGGGGCGTCGCGGTGGAGTCGTCGGACCTGGTCATGGTCGCGGCCAACCTGGTGCCCCTCGACGACTCCGGTGCGGCCCGATCCGTGCTCGCCCTCATCGACACCCTCGAGGACAACGACGACGTGCAGGACGTGCACGCCAACTTCGACATCTCCGACGAGGTCTTCGCGACCCTGGACGCAGGGTGAGGCACCCCGTCCCGGGGCGGACATCCGCCGGCGGGCCCGCACCGAACGTCTCGTCGATGACGACCCCGCGCACACCCCGGGCCCACCGGTGAGCCTCCGGATCGGCGACCCGGCGCCCGAGGTGACCCTGCCGGGCGTGCACGGCGAGGAGACGCGGGTCTGGAGCCTCTCGGCCCTGCGGGGCCAGCCCGTCGTGCTCGTCTTCTACCCGGGCGACGGCACGCCTGTGTGCACCCGGCAGCTGGTCACCTACACCGACGAGATCGAGGCCTTCGCCGATGTTGGGGCCCAGGTCCTGGCCATCAGCCCCCAGTCGGTCGAGAGCCACCAGGCCTTCGCGGCCGACAACGGCGGCTTCGCCTTCCCGCTGCTCGCGGACGAGGACCGCGCCGTCGGCGAGGCCTACGGGATCATCGGTCCCCTCGGCTTCTACCGGCGCTCGGTGTTCGTGGTCGACGCCGGGGGCCGGGTGAGCTGGATCCACCGGGCCGTCGCCGGGCTGTCGTTCCAGCCGCCCGACGACATCGTCGCCGCCATCGGTGGCACCGAGCGCGCCCGCCGGTGACCCCAAATTGCGTACGTGGCTCGCGCCCGGCGCGACCTAGGTACGCAGTTTGGGAGGGATCAGATGCCATCGACGACGCCGAGCAGGCGCGAGCGCTGGATCTTGTGCATGCCCCGGCTGAGCGAGGCGAGGGCGATCAGCCACGCCACCGCGCCGATGCCCCATCCCAGGTTGGCGGCCCCGAAGAGCGAGCCGGTGGCCTGGCCGTAGGCGATGCCGATGAGCGGGAGGGTGACGAGCCCCGACGCCTGTTGGGCCGCAGCCGTCGACTGCACCCGGGCCGAGAGCCGCAGCACGATCGACAACGTGATGGCCAGGAACGGGGGGCAGCACCCAGAGGACCATGATCCACCACTGCTGGGTGGGGAAGAACCAGCCGCCGACCTCGGGGCCGACGAGCAGGTTGACGATCAGGGAGTAGGCGCCGAAGCCGACGAAGGTCGTCAGGTAGCCGGGGATGATGCTGGCGATGACCTTGCCCAGGTAGATCTCCCGGGCGGCGGCGGGGGAGTGGGCGAGCCGGTGCCCTCGGAGAACGGGGTGGCGGCGAGGTGCGGCGCCCGGACCGCGAAGTAGAGCTCCTCGAGGGAGCGGTCGTGGGCCGCGACCCGCGTGAGACGGGCGCCCCGGGTCGTCAGGGCGAGCACGACGTCGGGCACGCGGCGCAGGTCGTCGAGCAGGACGTCGACCTCGTCGGTCGCGCCCTCGACCGCCTCGACCCCCCGCACCCCGGGGAGCGTGGCGAGGCCGCCGAGGCTCCGCGAGGCGGACCGAGTCGTCGGGCCAGTAGCGGCGGATCAGCTCGTCGGGCCGACCCGACGCGATGTGGAGCCCGGCCTCCATCATCACGACCTGCTCGGCCAGGCCCTCGGCCTCGAGCAGCAGGTGGGTGCACATGATGACCGTCGTGCCGCCTGCGGCCATCTCCTTGATCATTGCGAGCACGGCGTGGCTCGACTCGGGGTCGAGTCCGGAGGTCGGCTCGTCGAAGAGCAGCAGATCGGGCTCGTGGAGCACCGAACGGGCCAGGGCGAGGCGGGTCTTCATGCCCGTGGAGTAGCCGCCGACCGCCACGTCGAGGCTGCCCTGGATGCCGAAGCGGGTCGCGGCATCGACCACGCGGTCCCGGGCTTCATCGGACCAGCCCAGCCCGTACAGCTCGGCCGCGTAGCGCAGGTTGTCGAGGCCCGAGAGCCGGTCGTAGAGCGCCGGCTTGGCCGACACGATGCCGCAGCGCCGCCGGACCGACTCGCCGTCGCGGGGCACATCCGGGTCGAGGCCGAAAACTCGCACGTGACCGTCGTGGACGCCGAGAGCGCCGGTGATCACGCGGATCGCGGTTGTCTTCCCGGCGCCGTTGGGACCGAGCAGGACGGTGATCGTCCCCTGCTCGGCGCGGAGAGACAGGCCCCGCAGGGCCTCGACGGCCGCGAAGCGGCGGCGCACGCCGTCGAGCACGACGACCGGCTCGGGACCCGACGGTACGCTTGGCGCGGGAGGAGGCGTGGCGGGTCCCATCCCAACTCCATCGGCGCGGCCAGCCCTGGTTGTAAGGCCGGCCTGCGGTGGTGTGGCGTCCGGAGCAGGATCCCCCGAGTGAGCTCGCCCGGCGCGTAGGCTGCGAACCCATGTTCGTCCTCGGCATCGACCCTGGCCTGTCACGCTGCGGCTACGCCTGCATCGAGGCCGGGGCGCGGGCGGCGCGGGCCCAGGCGCGGGCCATCGGTGTCATCCGCACCCAGTCCACTGCGCCGCTCCCGGAGCGCCTGGCCGACCTGCAGGCCGAGCTGCGGGCCCTGATGGTTGAGACCCGGCCGACGGTTGTGTCGGTCGAGCGGGTGTTCTTCCAGGTCAACGTGCGCACGGCCATGGCCGTCGGGCAGGCCAGCGGGCTGGCCATGGCCGAGGCCCACGCCGCCGGCGCCGAGGTCGTCCAGTACACGCCGACCCAGGTCAAGCAGGCCGTCGCCGGTGACGGCCGGGCCGACAAGGACCAGGTCGGCCGCATGGTGGCGACCCTGCTCGGCCTGGCCGCCGTGCCCCGTCCGGCCGATGCCGCCGATGCCGCGGCCCTGGCCCTCTGCCACCTCGCCCACGCCCCGATGCAGCGCGTCGTCCGCACCGTCGGGTCTCGGGGTGGCCCGACGGTGCGGAGCGGGGTGCGACGATGACGGGCATGATCGGTTCACTGCGGGGCACCCTCGCCGAGCGGGCCACCGACGGCGAGCTGCTGGTCGAGGTGGGCGGCGTGGGCTACCGCGTGCTCGCCGGTCCGGCCACCGCCGCCCGCCTGGGCGACGTCGGGGGCGAGGTCCACGTGTGGACGCACCACCACGTCCGCGAGGACACCCAGGTGCTCTACGGCTTCGCGTCCCGCGACGAGCGCGTCACCTTCGAGGCCCTGATCTCGGCCCACGGGGTCGGGCCCGCGCTGGCCCTGGCCATCCTGTCGGTGCACGAGCCCCTCGCCCTGCGGCGGGTGCTCGCCGATGACGATGTCTCGGCTCTCTGCCTGGTGGCGGGGGTGGGGAAGAAGACCGCGGCGCGCCTGCTGGTGGAGCTGAAGAGCCGCCTCGAGGTCCCCGCCGGCGACGTGGCCGCCGCCGTGGCGGCCGCCGGGTCAGCGGGCGGCGGCAACGGATCCTCGACCGGGTCGGTGCGCGCCGATGTGCGCGACGCCCTCGCCGCCCTCGGTTACGCCCCCGAGGAGGTGTCGATGGCCACCCGCGACCTCCCCGCCGGTGACGACGTCTCGACGCTGGTCACCGAGGCCCTGCGGCGCATGGTCGCCCATCGAACCCCCGGGGCGACGCCGTGAGGGACGAGATGCTCCCGTCGGACGCGGATGCGGCGGTGACCGACGACGTGCTGGCGCCGGAGCCGGTGGTGGGGGAGGAGGCGGCCGAGGCCGGCCTGCGCCCCCGCACCCTTCAGGACTTCGTGGGCCAGGCCGAGCTCAAGGAGCACCTGAGCATCATCCTCGAGGCCGCCCGCCGCCGGGGCCTGGCCGCCGACCACCTCCTCTTCGCCGGCCCTCCGGGCCTGGGCAAGACCACCCTCGCCGGCATCGTCGCCTCGGAGATCGGCGTCGCCCTGCACGTCACGTCGGGGCCGGCGCTCGAGCGGGCCGGCGACCTGGCGGCCATCCTCAGCCAGCTCACCGAGGGCGACGTCCTGTTCATCGACGAGATCCACCGCCTGTCGCGCGTGGTCGAGGAGGTCCTCTACCCGGCGATGGAGGACTTCGTGGTCGACATCGTGTTGGGCAAGGGCCCCGCTGCTCGCACGATCCGCATCGACGTGCCCCGCTTCACCCTGGTGGGCGCCACGACCCGCACGGGGCTCATCACCGGGCCGCTGCGCGACCGCTTCGGCCTTGTCGCCCGGCTCGACTACTACGAGCCCGCCGACCTCGAGTCCATCGTGTTGCGCGCCGCCGACATCCTCGATGTCACCATCGCCACCGACGGGGCCCATGAGATCGCCAGCCGGTCACGAGGTACGCCGCGCATCGCCAACCGCCTGCTGCGCCGGGTGCGCGACTACGCGGACGTGCGCGGCACCGGCACCGTCGACCTCGCGGCGGCCCGGGCCGGCCTGGCCGTCTTCGGTGTCGACGAGCGAGGGCTCGACAAGGTCGACCGGGCGGTGCTGGGCGCTCTCTGCGGGCGCTTCGGCGGCGGTCCCGTCGGACTCTCGACCCTGGCCATCAGCGTGTCGGAGCCCACCGAGACCGTCGAGGACGTGCACGAGCCCTTCCTGATCCGCGAGGGCTTGCTGATGCGGACCCCCCGGGGGCGCGTGGCCACCCCGGCGGCGTGGGCCCACCTGGGCCTCGTCGCGCCCCGGTCGGCCCTCGGCGGCGATGCCACGCCGCCCCCCGGCCTCTTCGGCTGACCGGTACCGGCCCGACTGAAGGTCCTGACCTACGCTCCGGCCACCATCGCGACCGGCGAGGAGGCCCCGTGGACATCGACTTCAACAGCTCGCCGGGGCCGAGCCTCGGCATCGAGGTCGAGCTCGAGCTCGTCGACCACGAGACCGGCGAGCTGGCCAGTGCGGCATCGTCGATCCTCTCCGAGCTGGGCGCCGGCCACCCCGAGGGCGAGCACCCGAAGGCCAAGCACGAGCTCTTCGAGTGCACCGTCGAGATCATCACCGGCGTCTGCACCACCGTGGCCGAGGCCCGCGACGACCTGCAACGAACCCTCGACGAGGTCGGCGGGGCCGCGGCGAGCCGGGGCCTCGACCTCATGTGCTCGGGCACCCACCCGTACTCCTCCTGGCACGACCAGCAGGTCAGCCCCGACCCCCGCTACACCAAGCTGGTCGAGGAGATGCAGTGGATGGCCCGGCGCCTCCAGATCTTCGGTGTGCACGTCCACGTCGGCATCAAGTCGCCGGAGAAGGCCATCGCCATCGCCAACGCCATGGCCGGCTACATCCCGCACCTGCTGGCGCTGACCGCGTCGAGTCCGTACTGGGAGGGCCACGACACGGGCCTGGCGTCGTCGCGCAGCAAGGTGTTCGAAGGTCTGCCGACCGCCGGGCTGCCCGCTCCCCTCGAGAGCTGGCCGGAGTTCGAGCAGTTCATGGAGACCCTCGTGTCGTCCGAGGCGATCTCCACCGTGCGCGAGGTGTGGTGGGACATCCGGCCCCACCCCGACTTCGGCACCGTCGAGCTGCGGATGTGCGACGGCATCCCCACGCTCGGGGAGATATCCGCGGTGGCTGCCCTGGCGCAGTGCCTCGTGACCCACCTCGACACGCTGTTCGACCGGGGCTTCACCCTGCCCAAGCACCGGGAGTGGGTGCTGCGCCAGAACAAGTGGCGGGCGGGGCGCCACGGACTCGAGGCCGAGATCATCGTCGACGAGGCCGGCACCCAGCAGCCGGTGCGTCAGACGATCCTCGACCTCATGGCCGAGATGGCCCCCATGGCCGAGCGCCTCGGCTGCGAGGCCGAGCTCGCACGCGTGGAGCGGATCCTCATCGACGGCGCCAGCTACCAGCGCCAGCGGGCAGTGGTGGCCGAGGGGGCCTCGGGCGCGCAGGGCCTGCGCCCCGTCGTCGACCTCTTGGTGGCCGAGATGGCGTCGGACCGTCCCGGTGTGCTGCCCTCGTCGCGGTGAGCACCGACCGCACGGACCGCACGGACCGCACGGACCGCACCGGTCGCGCTGTCGACCGCGACTCGTCGCCCGTCGATCACGCCGCGGTTGCGATGGCCGTGTCGGCCATCGAGGCCGACCTGGTCGCGCTGCGCCGCGACCTGCACGCCCACCCCGAGCCCTCGTGGGAGGAGACCCGCACGACCGAGGTGGTCGCCGCCCACCTCGCCGGCGCCGGGCTGACCGTCGGACCGCTCCCGACCGCGACCGGCCTGGCCTGCGAGGTCGGGACGGGACCGGCCCTCGTCGCCCTCCGCGCCGATCTCGACGCCCTGCGCCTCACCGACCCGAAGGATGTGCCCTACCGCTCGATGGTCGTCGGGGTGTGCCACGCCTGCGGACACGATCTTCACACCGCCGCCGCCGTCGGCGCCGCCCGCGCCCTCGCGGGGGTGCTGGTCCCGGGTCAGGGCCGGGTGCGCATCGTGTTCCAGCCGGCTGAGGAGTCGATCCCGTCGGGGGCGCGGCCGCTCGCCGAGGGGGGGGTGGTCGACGGGGCGAGAGCCATCTTCGCCCTGCACTGCGACCCACAGCTCGACGTGGGCCAGGTGGGCATCTCCGCCGGGCCGATCACCTCGGCCGCGGACCTGGTCGAGATCCGCCTCACCGGCCCCGGGGGGCACACCGCCCGACCGCACCGCACCGCGGACCTGGTGAACGTGGCCGCCCGCCTCGCCGTCGACCTGCCCTCGTCGCTCGACCGCCTCACCGACCCCCGCGACGGCGTGAACCTCACCTTCGGGGCCATCGCCGCGGGTGACGCGGGCAACGCCATCCCGACGACGGCCGTGCTGCGCGGCTCGCTGCGGGCCACCGGCCGGGCCGGGTGGGAGGACGCCGGCAAGCTGCTCCCCGGGCTGGTGGCGGCCATCGCCGAACCCCTCGGTGCCACCTGGGACCTCGACCACCGCATCGGGGCGCCGCCGGTGGAGAACGACCCGTGGGCCACCCGCCTGCTCGGGGGCGCGGCGACCGCCGTGGTCGGTCCAGGCGGCGTGCTGCCCACACGCCAGAGCGGTGGGAGCGAGGACTTCTCCTGGTTCCTCGAACAGGTGCCGGGTGCCTTCGCCCGCCTCGGGATCACCCCTCCGGGCGCCGAGCCGATCGACATCCACGCCGGCGCCTTCGACGTCGACGAGCGGGCCATCGCCCTGGGCGCTCGCCTCCTCGCCGGCGCCGCCCTGGAGGCCTTCGCGGCCCCGACCCCGTGAGCGAGCGCCGCGAGCGAACCTGCAAGCACGGGCTCTCTGACGGCGGAGCCTGCGGAGCCGGCAGCGCTCATTGGTGCCCGGTGACTGGGACCGGGCTGGATGTGACCGACGACGAGGTAGTGCACCGATGAGCGAGCGCGGCGAGGAGGCGGGGCCGACCCGAGGTGGCACCCCCATCCAGGCGTTCGACTACCCGCTGTCCGCCGCGGCCATCGCCCAGACGCCGGTCGAGCCGCGGGACGCGGCCCGGCTGCTCGTCGACCGGGGCCCCCGGGCGACGCCGGATCACCGTGGCGTGCGCGACCTGCCCTCGCTGCTCGATCCGGGCGACGTCCTCGTCGTGAACGAGACGCGCGTGCTCCCGGCCCGGATCCGGGCCACCAAGGACACCGGCGGGGCCGTCGAGGTGCTGCTGCTCGAGCGCGAGTGGTGCGGCACCTGGCGGGCGTTGGTGCGCCCGGGGCGTCGGGTACCGCCCGGGACGGTGGTGACCGTGGGCGAGCTGCGGGTGGAGGTGGGCGACGACCTCGACGACGGCGTGCGGCGGGTGCGCCTGCTCTCGATCGCGGGCATCCCCCTCGCCGCGGACCTCGACGCCGGGTCGCCATCGCCGGGGGAGCTGGCGGCGCTGGCCGTCCACGGCGCGGTCCCCCTGCCGCCCTACATCCACGAGGCACCGGCCGACCCCGAGCGCTACCAGACCGTCTTCGCCCGCACCCCCGGCTCGGTGGCTGCACCCACCGCCGGGCTGCACCTCACCGAGCGGGTGCTGAACCGGTGCCGGGAACGGGGCGTGAGGATCGAGACGGTCGACCTGCAGGTGGGCCTGGGCACGTTCCGGCCCATCGCCGCCGAGCGGGTCGAGGACCACGCTCCGCACGCCGAGGCCTACCGGGTGGCGCCCGAGGTGCTCGACGCCTGTCGTCGAGCCCGGGCGCACAGCCGCAGGGTCGTCGCCGTGGGCACCACCACGCTGCGGGCACTGGAAGCCGCCGCCGGCACGGGCGACCTCACGGGCCGCACGGAGCTCTACGTCCACGGCGACCACCCGTTCCACGTCGTCGACCGGCTCCTCACGAACTTCCACGTGCCCCGCTCGTCGCTGCTGGTGCTGGTCGACGCCTTCGTCGGTCCCCGCTGGCGAGGCATCTATGCGGAGGCCCTGTCGACGGACTACCGGTTCTTGTCCTTCGGGGACTGCTGCTTGCTCGACCGGCGGTGGGGACGGAGCCCCCGGTGACGCCGGTGACGATCGAGGTCGAGGCCACCGACGGAGCGGCGCGCGTCGGCCGGGCGGTGACGGCCCGGGGCTCGTTCCCGGTGCCCGCCTTCATGCCCGTGGGCACCCGGGGGTCGGTCCGCACCCTCTCGGCCGAGGACCTCGACGCCCTGGCCCCACCGGTGGTGCTGGCCAACGCCTACCACCTGATGCTCCGCCCCGGCGCCGATGTCGTCCGGGACCTCGGCGGGCTCCGCCGCTTCACGGGCTGGGACGGGCACTCGCTCACCGACTCGGGCGGTTACCAGATCTTCTCTCTGGCCCCGAAGGTCGACGACGACGGGGCCACCTTCCGCTCGACCTACGACGGCAGTCAGCACCACCTGACCCCCGAGGGGGCGGTGGCGGTGCAAGCCGACCTGGGCGCCGACATCTCGATGGTGCTCGACGTCTGCCCGGCGCTGCCCGCCCCCGATCGCCTGGTCCGCGAGGCGGCCGAGCGCACGGCCCGCTGGGCCGATCGGGGTCGGGCCGCGTTCCTGGCCGGACAGGACGAGCGCCTCGCCGGTGGGCTGGGCCAGGCCCAGTTCGGCATCGTGCAGGGCGGCACCGACGTCGACCTCCGAGCCCGCAGCGCCCGGTGGACCACCGACGTGGGCTTCGACGGCTACGCCATCGGAGGCCTGTCGGTGGGCGAGCCGCGCGCCGAGATGCTCCCGGCCCTCGCCGCCGCCATCGCCCTGCTGCCGGCCGACCGCCCGCGCTACCTGATGGGCGTCGGCGACCCGGCCGGCCTCGTCGAGGCGATCGCCCTCGGCGTCGACATGTTCGACTGCGTGCTGCCGACCCGTCTGGCCCGCCACGGCACCCTGCTCACCGATGCGGGTCGGCTCAACCTGCGCAACGCCCGCCACGCTCGCGACCCGGGGCCCATCGACGAGGCCTGCTGGTGCCCCACCTGCGCCCGGTGGTCACGGGGCTACCTGCGCCACCTGCTGGCCGTGGGTGAGCCGTCGGCCGCCCGCCTGCTGACCCTCCACAACGTGAGCTGGCTCCTGCGGCTCGTCGACCGCACGCGCGACGCGATCCGGGCCGGCACCCTCGACCGGTGGCGGGCCGAGGTGCTGGCGATCTGGGGCTGAGTAACGGGACCGGGGTGGTGGTCGGCGCGCGGACCTCGGGCACTAGGGTCGCCCCGGCTCTTTCTCGGACCTGATCGGACCTCGCGTGCACGGTGCGCCCCCCACTCCAGAACTGACGGTGACCCGCAGTGGCCTCGGTCGGGCCCTCGGCACGGGGAGCGCGCTCGCTACGTCCGGGGTGGCCGCCCGGTGAGTCGCCGCCGCTACCGGAACCACTACATCGCCATCGCGGTGACGCTCGCGCTGCTGGTGGCCCGGGTGGTCACCATCGTCATCGACGACGCCGCCGCCTCGAGCTGGGACTGGATCACCCTGGCGGTGGCCATCGCGGCGGTCGTGATCGCCGGGTTCAGCCTGCTCGATGCCCAGGGCCGGGTGACCCGCTACCGCAAGCGGGGCCTCGGCGCCCTCACCCTCGTGCTCGGCCTGGCCCTGGCCTCGGTGCTCACCGTCTCGGTCAACCAGGCCACCCCTGAGCTCGGCCTCGACCTCCAGGGTGGGTTCTCGGTCGTGCTCTCGCCCGAGGGCGACCCGGCGAGCGAGAACATCGACCAGGCCATGGAGATCATCCGCCAGCGCATCGACGGCCTGGGCGTGGCCGAGCCCGAGGTCACCCGCCAGGGCGACAACGTCGTCGTGGAGCTGCCCGGCGTCGAGGATCGCGAGAAGGCCCAGGAGGTCGTGGGCCAGACGGCCAAGCTCGAGTTCCGCCCCGTGCTGATCCCCGGCCTACCCTTCGACGCCGAGGCCGCGGCGCGCGGCGAGGACCCGTGCGCCACGGCCGAGGAGGCCATCGCCGAGGCGGGCGCCGTCCCCGGCGATCCGGCGGCTCCGGGTGACCCGGCCGCCCCGGGCGATCCTGCCGTCCCTGGTGATCCGGCGGCTCCGGGTGATCCTGCGGGCCCCACGGATCCGGCGCCGGCCGACCCCGCCCCCGACGACCCCGCCCCCGACGACCCCCCCACCGACGAGGAGGGCGCCGCAGCCCGGCCCGCCCCGGTCGCCGGGCCCGTCGTCGACGGCGAGAGCGCCTCGGGCCCGCTCGTCGGCCGCCAGGAGGGCGAGACCACCACCACGCCCGCACCCCCCGACGACGATGCGACCACCACCGCACCGCCCGACGACGGGTCGGCGCCTACGACCGCACCGCCCGACGACGGGTCGGCGCCTACGACCGCGCCGCCCGACGACGGGTCGGCGCCCACGACGGCGCCGCCGACCGACGCACCACCGGGCGAGGTTCCCCCCGCCGAGGCCCCCCCGGTCGAGGGTGCGGATCCCGCCGACACGGTGGTCCTCCCTACCGTGGACGAAGACGACGACGAGGTGCCCCGCACCTGCGTGCAGATGGGCGCGATCGGCTTCGAGGGCGAGGCCCTCAGCCGGTCCCGCGCCGAGCTGGGCGGACAGACGGGCTCGCAGTGGGTCGTGTCGGTCACCATCCGGGGCGCCGATCGTCCCGACGCCAACGAGCTGTTCAACGCGTGCTTCTCGGGGGCGCCGACGTGCCCGGCCACCGGAGGCGGTGACCCGACGGGTGGGGGCGGCAACGGCCAGCTGGCCATCGTCCTCGACAGCGAGGTCGTGTCCGCCCCCGGGGTCAACAGCCAGAACCTGGCCGACGACGACTTCCAGATCAGCGGCGGCGGCCAGAGCGGCTTCGCCGAGTCCGAGGCCAAGGACCTGGCCCTCGTGCTCCGCTACGGCGCCCTGCCCGTCGAGTTCACCCGCAGCGCCGAGCGCCAGGTGTCGCCGACCCTCGGTGAGGACTCGCTCGAGGCCGGCATCCTCGCCGGGATCATCGGGCTCGTCGCCGTGGCCCTCTACCTGATCGTCTACTACCGCGCCCTCGGCATCGTCGTGGTCGCCGGCCTCGGCGTCTGGGGCGCCCTGATGTACGGGGTGGTGAGTTGGCTGTCGGCCAACCAGGGCCTCACCCTGTCGCTTGCGGGGGTGGTCGGCATCGTGGTGTCGGTGGGCACCACGGTCGACTCCTACGTCGTGCACTTCGAACGCCTGAAGGACGAGGTCCGCCTGGGCAAGACCGTCCGGTCCTCGACCGAGAAGGGCTTCCAGAAGGCCTTCCGCACCATCCTCACCGCCGACATCGCCTCGCTCATGGGTGCCGTCCTGCTCTGGTACCTCACCGTCGGCGCGGTGCGCGGCTTCGCCTTCTTCCTCGGCCTGTCGGTCGTGCTCGACCTCTTCGTGGCCTACTGCTTCGACCGGCCCATGGTCGCCCTGCTGGCCCGCAGCCGGTTCTTCACCGAGCACCGCATCTTCGGCGTCGCCCGCGGCCTCGGCCGCAGCGCCGACGGTCGGGCCCCGACCCCTGCCCCTGCGGGGGTGTCCTCATGAGCACCAGTGTCCCCACCGCACCGGGTCAGGCCGGACCCCGCAACGGCCTGCTCAACCGGCTGTACCACGGCGAGACCGAGTTCCGGTTCGTTCCCCGGGCCCGGCGCTGGTTCGCGATCTCCGGCGCGGTCATCCTCATCGGGCTGCTGGGCTTCGCCGGGCGGGGAGGGCTCAACCTGGGCATCGACTTCACCGGCGGCAGCCAGTGGGAGGTGCCGGCCGGCGAGGTCACCGTCAGCGACGCCGAGGATGCCATCGAGGGCCTGGGCTTCGCCGAGGTCAGCGTGCAGGAGGTCGGCGACGCCCTCCGGGTGCAGACCCCGCCGCTCGAGGGCAGCGACGCCGAGCGCACCGAGGCCAGCAACGAGGTCATCGACACCCTGTCCGGCCTCACTGGCGCCGAACGCACCGAGGTGGCGGTCAACGAGGTTGGCCCCTCGTGGGGCCAGGAGATCTCCGAGAAGGCCCTGCGGGCCCTCGTCTTCTTCCTGATCGCCATCGTCATCTACATCACCGTCCGCTTCGAGCTCCGGATGGCGCTGGCCATCGTCGGCGGCCTCGTCCACGACCTCATCGTGGTGGTCGGCGTCTACGCCGTGCTCCAGCTGCCGGTCACCCCGGCCACCGTGGTCGCGATCCTGACCATCCTGGGCTTCTCGATCTACGACGGCATCGTCGTGTTCGATCGCGTCGACGAGAACACGCGCCTGCTCTCGAGCGGGTCACGCATGACCTACAGCGAGATGGTCGACCTGTCGCTCAACCAGGTGCTCATGCGCTCGCTGAACACCCAGATCACCGCCATCATCCCGATCCTCTCCGTGCTGGTCGTGGGCTCGCTGGTGCTGGGCCAGACCACCCTCCAGGAGTTCGGGCTGGCCCTGTTCCTCGGCCAGCTGACGGGCGCCTACTCGTCGATCTTCATCGCCTCGCCGCTGCTGGCCATGCTGAAGGAGCGTGAGCCGCGCTACCGGGCCCTGCGCCAGCGCCTCTCGGAGGGCACCGGCTCGGGCCGGAGCTCGCGCTCGGCCTCCTCGGTCTCCTCGGTCGCCCCGGGCACGAACGACGACGGGAGGTCCGACGACGAGACGCCCGAGGGCGAGGTCGCCGCCCCCGTCGCGCCGGCCCGGCCGAAGGGGCCCGTGCCGCCGCGCCCGCGCCCCCAGGCCCAGGGCCTCACGCCGGCGACGCGCACCCACCCGCCCCGGCCGCGCAAGCAGCGCAAGAAGCGGTGAGCGATGGGGCTCCGCCGATCGCGGACCCCCACGACCTCGCCCGGCTCATACGAGGCGTCGCCGACTTCCCGGCGCCGGGGATCGAGTTCAAGGACATCACACCGCTGCTCGGTGACGGTGCCGCCCTGCGCCGGGCGGTGACCGGGCTCGTCGGTGCGCTGCCGTTTGACGGCGTGGAGCTCGACCGGGTGGTGGGCGTCGAGGCCCGGGGCTTCATCCTGGGCGCCGCGGTGGCGGTGCACCTCGGGGTCGGCTTCGCCCCGGTGCGCAAGCCGGGCAAGCTGCCGTGGGAGACCGAGACCGAGACCTACGCCCTCGAGTACGGCACCGACCGCTTGGAGATCCACCGCGACGCGGTGCGCCCCGGCGAGCGGGTGCTCGTCGTCGACGACGTCATCGCCACCGGTGGCACCGCCGCGGCCACGGCCCGACTCGTCGAACGGCTGGGCGCCGAGGTCGCCGCCTTCGCCTTCCTCGTCGAGCTGGGTTTCCTCGGCGGCCGGCGGGTCATCGCTCCGCACCCCACGGTGTCGCTCGTCCGCTACCCGTAGCGTAGGGACCCGCTGATGCTCCCGGCGCGGTGGCGCCGTGCTGGGGGTCCCTGATGGTGCCAGAAGGTGGAGACCGCACCCTCCCGGTGCGCCGCTCGGGCTCGATGACGCCGGCCGGGCCGGAGTCACGGCAGACTGGTCGAATGGCGACCGTCGACCGGGTGCTCCCCTGGCGCCGATCGGCCGCGCCCCGCGACGAGGTGCTGGCCCCGCTGCTGGCCGACTACCGGGCCCAGCACCCCAAGGGCTCCACGGCGATGATCATGAAGGCCTTCGACACGGCCAAGGCGGCCCATGTTGGCCAGGTGCGCAAGTCGGGCGAGGCCTACATCACCCACCCCCTCGAGGTGGCGCGCATCGTCGCCGGGTTCGGGCTCGACGACGTCACCATCGCCGCCGCCCTCCTCCACGACGCCGTCGAGGACACGGGCATGGGCCTCGCGGACGTCGAGCGGGAGTTCGGCTCACAGGTGCGCCACCTCGTCGACGGCGTCACCAAGATCGAGCGGTTGAACTTCGACACCAAGGAGGCCCAGCAGGCCGCCACGGTGCGCAAGGTCCTCGTCGCCATGGCCCGTGACCTGCGGGTCATCATCATCAAGCTCTCGGACCGGCTGCACAACATGCGCACCCTGGCGGCCCTGCCGTCGTGGAAGCAGGAGCGCATCGCCCAGGAGACCCTCGACGTCTACGCCCCGCTGGCGCACCGCCTCGGCATGCAGGACCTCCGCCAGCAGCTCGAGGACCTCGCCTTCGCCACCCAGCACCCCAAGCGCTACGCCGAGATCGACCACATGGTGTCGATGCGGGCCCCCGAGCGCGACCTGTACCTGACCCAGGTGCTCGAGGAGGTGCGGTTCCGCATCAAGGAGCTGCGCATCGACGCCGAGGTCACCGGCCGGCCCAAGCACTACTGGAGCATCTACGAGAAGATGGTCGTCAAGGGCCGGGCCTTCGACGACATCTTCGACCTGGTGGGCATCCGGGTGCTCGTCGACCAGGTGAAGGACTGCTACGCGGCCCTCGGCTCGATCCACGCCACCTGGCCGCCGGTCCAGGGCCGCTTCAAGGACTACATCGCCCACCCCAAGTTCAACCTGTACCAGTCGCTGCACACCACGGTCGTGGGTCCCCAGGGCAAGCCCCTCGAGGTGCAGATCCGCACCCGGGAGATGCACGGCCGGGCCGAGGTCGGCGTGGCCGCGCACTACTCCTACAAGGAGCCGGGGGCCGACGCCGATGCCATGGTGTGGCTCAACCGCATCGTCGACTGGCAGCAGGAGATCTCCGACCCGCAGCAGTTCTACGACCAGCTGAAGGTCGATCTCGACCAGGATGAGGTCTACGTCTTCACGCCCAAGGGTCGCATCATCACCCTCGCCCACGGCGCGACGCCCATCGACTTCGCCTACGCGGTGCACACCGAGGTGGGCCACTCCTGTGCCGGGGCGAAGGTCAACGGGCGGCTCGTGTCGCTCGACCACACGCTCTCGTCGGGCGACTCCTGTGAGGTCGTCACGTCCCGCACCCAAGGCGCAGGCCCGAAGCGCGACTGGCTGCAGATGGTCAAGACGCCCAAGGCGGCGAACAAGATCCGCCAGTGGTTCTCCCGGGAGCGGCGCGAGGACGCCATCGACACCGGTCGCGACGACCTCAGCAAGGCCCTACGCCGCGAGGGCCTCCCGGTCCGTGAGGTCACCCGCAGCGTGCTGGCCGACATCGCGGCGGACATGAACTACACCGACGTCGACACGTTGCACGCCGCCATCGGCGAGCACCACGTGTCGGGCCAGTCGGTGGCCAACCGCCTCGCCCGCCGCCTCCGCAGCGGTGACCCCGACCACGAGACCCAGCTGCCCACCACGGCGCGCACACCCCGCGGCCGCAGCGACCGCGACACCATCGGCGTCCACGTGGAGGGCCTCGACGACCTCATGGTCCGCCTGGCCAAGTGCTGCACCCCGGTCCCCGGCGACGAGATCATGGGCTTCGTCACCCGCGGTCGGGGGGTGTCGGTGCACCGCAACGACTGCGCCAACGCGGTGTCGCTGGCCCAGGGTCAGGGCGGTCGCCTCATCGAGGTCGAGTGGGACGAGGACGGGGCCGGCAGCTTCACTGCCGCCGTGGAGATCAAGGCCCTCGACCGGCCCCGCCTGCTGGGCGACACGTCGTCGGCCTTCGCGGACGTCGGCATCAACATCCTCTCCTGCGACACCCGCTCGAGCCCCGACCGCGTGACCACGATGCGCTTCGACGTCGAGCTGGGCGACCCCGCTCACCTCGACACCGTGCTGCGCGCCATCCGGGGCCTCGACAGCGTGTTCGAGGCCTACCGGGTCATGCCCGGGCAAGGATCCTGAGTCCGCCCACCTTCGAACTGGTCGGGGATCCGGGTGCTCGCACCCCCGGTGGCCTTACCAGTTCGCACGAGGGGGCGTGGTTCGGCGGGCCCGGGCCGGGTAGAGGACGCTCATCGACGCCGGCGTGGTCAAGGACCGGCGCCTCACGAGCTGGCCCAGCCTCTCCACCGACATCACCAACGCCGGCGGTGAGTGGGTCGACGAGGAGGTCGTCGTCGACGAGCGCGGGCCCGGCGTGCTCATCAGCAGCCGCAACCCCGACGACCTGCCCGCGTTCTGCAAGACCCTGGTCGACCGCTTCACCCCGTAGCTCGCAGTCCGGAGCGGACGAGGTGACGCCAGCGTCGGCGCCGCCGGGTTCGGTCGCTTCCGCAGCCCGGTGGTCGAGGATGCCGACCCCGTCCGTCGGGCGGGTGTGGACGGTGTGCGCACCTGGCTGGAGCCTCGGGCCGACGCCCTCGACGCCTTCGTGGTCGACCTCACCGGGGGCGAGGCGGCACGCGACATCGCCCTCGAGCTGCGGCGCGCCGGGCTCCGGGTCGACCGAGCCTTCGACGACCGCTCGATGCGGGCCCAGATGAAGGCGGCCGACCGGTCCGGGGCCCGGGTGGCGCTGATCGTCGCCCTGGTTCGCCCCGGAGCACCGGGGAAGGTGGCAGAGATGCGGGCGGCGGGAACCGACGAGCGGAGTCGTCGACGCCGGTGGTGGGCGTTGGCACCGATCGCGGCACCGGTGCTGGTGTTCCTCGAGGCGCTCGGCGGGCGGCGCCTCGTGGCTCCCGGCGACGGTCACACCTACTACCTGCCCCTGCACGTCGCCGTGGCCGACCAGTGGCGCGCGGGTGTCTTCCCGGGCTGGGGTCACGGGACCTTCGCCGGTTCTCCCCTGTTCGGCATCCACCAGTCCGCGGCGCTCAGTCCCAGCACCCTCCTCCACCTCCTCCTTCCGCCCGTCTCCGCCCACAACCTCGCGGTCGTGGCGGCCCTGGCCGTGGCCGGGACCGGCGCGCACCTCCTCGCCCTCCGGCTGACCGGCGACGCCCTGGCGGCGGCCGTGGGCGGGTGCGCGTTCGCCCTCTGCGGCTTCCAGTTCGCCCACCTCGGCCACCTCGCGGTGATCGCTACGGCCGCGTGGTTGCCGTGGTGCCTGTGGGCCGCCGACCGGTTGCGGGAGAGGTGGAGCGCAGCCCGGGTGGCGACGGGCGCCGTCGTCGTCGCCCTGGCTGCCCTCTCCGGCCATGGGCAGATGTTGGCCTACACCGCCGCCGTGACCCTTGCCTTCACGGTCCTCAGCGTCCCGTGGCGGCGGATGCTCCGGGCCGTGGCCCGGGTGGCGGCCATGCTGGCGGCGGGGGCGGCGTTGGCCGCGGTGCAGCTGCTGCCGGTCATGGAGGTCCTGCGGGGGAGCGACCGGACCGCGCTGGACCACGCCCAGGCGACGAGCTTCTCCCAGGATCCGGGCGGGCTGCTGGTGCTGGTCTTCCCCTTCCTGTACGGCAACGCTCGGGCGGAAGGACCGGTGCCGGCGCCGTACGCGGGGGAGTGGACGTTGACGGAGCTGGGCGGCTACGTCGGCGTCGCCGCCCTGGTGCTGGCCGCAGCCGGACTCCCTGCGGTGCGGCGCGACCGTCGGCTCCTCGCCCTCCTCCTCGTCGCCGCCGGGTCGGTGCTGGTCGCCCTGGGTGACTCCACCCCCCTCAGCCGGGGCGTCCACGCCCTCCCGCTCTTCGGCCAGATGCGCTCCTGGGCCCGGTACACGTTGGGGGCCCAGCTGCTGGTGGCGGTGCTGGCCGCTGTCGGCGTCGCCCGGGTCCGACGCGGCGAGTCGTCGTCGCGGCCGACGTGGATCGCCGCCGCCGCCGTCACGGTGGCCGCGGGTCTCGCCGCCGCCGGGCCCTGGGTGGCGGATCGGCGGGTGGAGGGAGGCGACCTGGCGTGGGTGGTCGGCGCGTCGGTCGTGACGGTGCTGGTGGCGGCGGTCGGGCTCGGCATCGTGCACCGGCGACCGGTCGCCGCCGTCGCCCTGGTGGCGCTGGTCTCGGTCGACGCCGTGGTCGGCTTCGGCTGGTGGTTCCGCTGGCGCCCCGCCAGCCCCGACCCTGACCGAGCCGTCGCCCTGGTCGAAGGCCGCGACCCAGCCCCCTGGGAGCCGGTCCCCGACGCCCCGGACGGCATCGATCGCTACCTCTGGGCCGACGATCCGCTCGCCGCCAGCCCGCACACGCCGCGGATGTCAGCGGCCAGCGGGATGCGGTCGGTCACGGGCATGGATCCACTCGCACCCGCCGACTACCTGGACGCCACCGGCACCGACTACTGGGGTCGCCTGGTCGAGCCGTCGCACCTGCTCGGCGAGCGCAGCCATCTGCCGGACCTCCTGCGGGTGACCGTGGTGGCCGACTCGGGCGACGGCGGCCCCCGGGCCCACCGCGTGGTGCGGTCGCCGACGCTCCCCGAGGCCTTCCTGGTGGGCCGGGCGCGCGCTGCGCCCCGGGCCGACGCGGTCGCCGCGGCCATCGGTGAGGCCGACCTCGACCCGGGCCGTGAGGCCGTGGTCGACCAGCGTTGTCGCGCGTGCCCGTGGGACGGTGCCCCGGGGCGGAGCGGCCGAGCCGGGGCGGTTCGGTGGGGTCCGTCCTCCGCGGCGGTCGTGGTGACCGCCGACCGACCGTCCCTGCTGGTGGTGAGCCAGGCGTGGGCGCCGGGGTGGACGGCCACGGTCGACGGGCGATCGGTCCCCGTCGTGCGAGCCGACGGGGTCGTGCAGGCGGTCCCGGTGCCCGAGGGCCGCTCGACGGTGACGCTGCGGTACGAGACGCCCGGGCTGGCCCTCGGCGGGTGGATCTCCGGTCTCACCGCCGTGCTGCTGGTCGGCGGGGTCGTCGTCGGGCACCGTCGCCGTCAGCGCCAGCCGTCGAACCAGAGCCGAGCGTCCAACGACGACCTCGAGAGCTCGAGGCCGGTCCAGATCGGGTAGAGGTGGACGGCGACACCCAGTGCCGCGATGGCAACGGCCGCCGGGACGACCCTGCTCTTGGGCCACCGGTCGCTGGCCCCGACCAGCGCGTGGACCAGGGCCAGCGCCACGAAGGGCACCACCGGGGTCATGTAGAAGGTGAAGCCCGGCTTCCAGCTCGCGAACCAGGGCAGGAGCTGAGCCGCCAGGAAGGCGACGATGAAGCCGGCCTGCGGATCCCGCCGCCGGATGGCAGCCCACAGCACCAGGGGGTAGGCGGCGAGGGCCGGCCACCACAGCGCGGGGTTGCCGACCCCCACGATCCGCGCCTGGGTGCCGGGGGCGACGGCGCAGCCGTCTGCAGGGGACGGGTCAGGGCCACACCCCTCGGCGTAGTACAGCACTGGGTGGCTCAGCGTGAGCCAGGCGTCGGGCGACGACCGATCGGGGTGGGTGGGGTCGAGGCGACGCTGCAGGTCCCACATGTCCCACTGCTCGAACGCCCAGCCTGACGCGACATCCGTGATCGAGCAGCCGTCGGGGCACCGTTCCCGTGCCGTCTCGGTGCGATCGACGTTGGCGAACCAGCCGGCGTAGGACGCCAGGTAGATCACCGCCGGCAGGACCACGAGGGGTAGAAGGGTGTCGACGGCGAGCGCGCGTGGCCACCCCGTCTCCCCTCGCCGATGACGGGCCCGATCGACGGCGACGGCGAGGGCGATGGCCGCCAGCAGCGCGAACCCGCCGGACCACTTGATCGAGAGGGCGACGCCCAGGGCCGCCCCGGCCGTCCATCTCCACCGGCGATGGGCGACAGCGGTGTCTCTCGACGCGAACAACGCACCCACGGCCACGAACCCGGCCAGGATGCCGTCGAGCATGGCGATGCGGCTCATGGTCAGGGCCAAGCCGTCCACGGCGACGAGGAGGGCGGCGAGGGCCCCTGCCCAGCGGGGACGGAAGAGGCGCCGACCGATCAGGTAGGTCGCCAGCACGGTGGCGACGCCGGCCACGGCCGACGCCAGGCGCCAGCCCCACGGCCCCCGCCCCGCCACGCCCTGGGAGGCCGCCATGAGCCACTTGCCCGCCGGGGGGTGGGCCGGGCGGTCGGTCTCGACGCCGCGGTCCAGGTAGTCCTCGGAGTCGTCGACGTAGTGCTTCTCGTCGAAGTAGCGGCGAGAGGGTTCGTCGAGGCGGACGACCCGCAGCCCCGTCGCCAGGAGCAGGATGGCGACGGGAACGAGAAGCGCCGCCGCCCCCCGACGGGGAGCGGCGGCGAGTCCTCGACGACGCGGACCGCCCGACGGGTCCGCGCTCAGGTCTGTCAGCCCTCGGTCTCGGTCTCGACCTCGGTCTCCTCTTCGGTCTCGGTCTCGACGTCCTCGGTCTCGGTCTCGACCTCGGTCTCGGTCGGCTCCTCGGTCTCGGTCTCCTCGACCTCCTCGGTCTCGGTCTCGGTGCCTTCCTCGGTCTCGGTCTCCTCGACGATGCGGTCCTCGTCTTCGTTCTCGTCGTCGGAGCAGGCGAGGCCAGCGAGGGGAAGGGCGGTGAGGGCCGCCACGGCCATCAACTTCCGGACACGATCGTTCATGTGGAGACCTCCAACGGCCTGGTGTGAGAAGGGTGGCCACGCAAACGCGGCACAGCCATCGGACGCATCGCGCGCTCGACGGCGAACTTATTTCCACCTGTGCGCCGCCGCAAACAGCGCGACGCTCGGATCCCCCGATCGGGCCATGGTGCACCGTCCGACCGGTCCGACCCCGCCGGCCGGAGGAACCGACCGAGGCCACCGCTCCGCCCGTCGGGCAGGTGGGCGGTACCCTCAGCCGGGTGCCCGACGACCTCTTCGCCGCAGCCGCCTCGAAGCGGCTGGCGGCACGGGCGCCGCTGGCCGACCGGATGCGTCCCACGACCCTCGACGAGGTGGTGGGCCAAGAGCACCTGCTCGGTCCTGGTCGGGCCCTGCGGCGCCTGATCGAGGCGGACCGGCTCTCCTCGGCCATCCTGTGGGGTCCGGCCGGCACCGGCAAGACGACCCTCGCCCGCCTCGTCGCCCGCACCACCGAGAAGGAGTTCGCCTCGCTCTCGGCCGTCGATGCCACGGTGAAGGACGTGCGCGAGGTGCTGGCCCGGTCCCGTCAGCGCCTGGGGGAGCGGGGCCAGGGCACGATCCTGTTCCTCGACGAGGTGCACCGCTTCTCGAAGTCGCAGCAAGACGCACTGCTGCCCGCGGTCGAGGAGGGCCTGGTGGTGCTGATCGGGGCCACCACCGAGAACCCCCACTTCACGGTGAACCCTCCGCTGCTCAGCCGGTCGACGCTGTTCCGCCTCGAGCCGCTGGGAGCCGAGTCGCTGCAGGAGCTGGTGCGACGGGGCCTTGAGGTCGAGGAGGCCGAAGCCGAGCCTGACGCCGTCGAGCACCTGATCCTGCGCTCCGGTGGCGACGGCCGCCAGACCCTGACGGCCCTCGAGGTGGCGGTTGCCCTCGCGCTCGGCCGGGCCCGCGACGCGGGCGGCGGCACGCGGGCTCGGATCGAGGTCGGCGACATCGAGGCCGCGCTCGGCGTGAACGCCCTGCGCTACGGGCGCGACGAGCACTACGACGTGATCAGCGCCTTCATCAAGAGCATCCGGGGCTCGGACCCCGACGCCGGCATCTGGTGGCTGGCCACCATGCTCGAAGCCGGCGAGGACGCCCGGTTCATCGCCCGCCGTCTGGTGATCCTCGCATCGGAGGACATCGGCATGGCCGACCCCACGTCACTCCTCGTCGCCGAAGCCGCGTCGCGCGCCGTCGACCACGTCGGGTTGCCCGAGGCCCAGCTCAACCTGGCCCAGGCCGTGATCCACCTGGCCACCGCGCCCAAGTCGAACCGGGTCACCATGGCCATCGGCGCCGCGCGCGCCGCGGTGCGCGACGGTCCCACCGGACGGGTGCCCGCCCACCTGCGCGACACCCACTACCAGGGCGCGGCGGGCCTCGGTCACGGGATGGGCTACGCGTACCCTCACGATGACCCGCGGGGCTGGGTGGCCCAGCAGCACCTCCCCGACGAGATCGCGGAGCTCACCTTCTACGAGCCATCAGCGCATGGCCACGAGGCCGACGTCCGCCTCCGCATGCACGAGGTCCGCACCACCGCACCGTCTGACCGCCCCGGCGCCGCTGGCCCGGACCAACGCGACGGGTCCCGATGAGCGCCGTCGACCTCGCTGCGGTGCTGGCCGCGGTCGCCAGCTTGGCGGTCGTCGTGGTGCTGACGGTGGTGGTGCTCCGCTTGGCCCGAACGGTGGGCGAGCTGGCGGCGACCCTCGAGCAGGTGCGAAGCGAGGCACTGCCGGCCCTCCGCGAGGCCACCGACGCCGTGCGCCGGGCGGGGGAGGAGACCGAGCGGGTCGGCGCCATCGTCGACGCCGCCGAGGCCCTCTCGTCGCGCGTCGATGGGGCCTCCAGGGTGGCCTACGTGGCCCTCTCGAAGCCGGTCATCAAGACTGCGGCGGCGGCCACCGGCGCCCAGCGCGCCGCCCGCCGCCTCCGCGGCCGCGAGTAGAGGACCGCGACGTCCGACCCCGCACCGAAGTGGGGCGCGCCATGGCTCCTCCTGGGACCGATGTGCAGCCCAGTTCGCGCACGGTCGCGGTGACCCGGCGCCGTCGGCACCCGTGGCCGTCGCAGATCGGCCTATCGTCGCCCCATGGCCAAGCGCACGTTCTGGTTCATGACCGGCACCGCGGCCGGCCTCGGGTCCTCACTGTGGGTGCAACGGCGCGTGAAGCTGGTCGTCGAGCGCTACGTGCCCGAGAAGGTGCAGGAGCGCACCGCCGATGCCGCTCGCCGGGTCGGGCCCACCGTCCGCGACGCGGTCAGCGAAGGCCGCGACGCCATGCGCTCGCGAGAGGCCGAGATGCACGCCGATGTCGCCGAGCGCGTCGGTAGCCCACCAGCCGACCGGCGCCGGGTGGGGTAGACCTGCGCCACGGCGACGCAGGACGAGGGGAGCGCCAGGGTGACGACGTGTGGCTCGTGGGTGAAGGGCTGAAGGTGGGGATGCGGTTCTGCACGAGCTGCGGGACCCCCGCTCCGGCCGGGGGGAGCCGGCCGGGGTCGACCTCCCCGGCAGACTCGGCTCTGGGCACGGTGGACTTCCGAGGTCCTGCCTTCCCGGCGCCCGGGTACGGCCCGCCGCCTGCGCCGCCCGCCGGCCGACAGCCGCCGATGACGGGTGCGGGCCCGCGAGGTCGGCGCGGTCTCCTCCTGGGTGGCCTGGCGGTGTTGATCGCGTTGGTCCTGGTGTCAGGCGTCCTCATCGTGGCGCTGGCCGGCGACGGAGACGACACTGCGGCGAGCAGCTCGACTCCCGCCCCGTCGGAGCCCGTCGATGCGGTGGAGGGCGGGACGGTCGTCGCCGGCGGCGATGCCGAGGTCGTCGCCGAGTGCCCGGCTGATGGCAACCGTCCCGAGGTACGACGGGTCTGGC
Organism: Iamia sp.; assembly: GCF_035575815.1. Classification (NCBI taxonomy): domain Bacteria; kingdom Bacillati; phylum Actinomycetota; class Acidimicrobiia; order Acidimicrobiales; family Iamiaceae; genus Iamia; species Iamia sp. The sequence goes on along the minus strand of NZ_DATLXO010000126.1, from coordinate 9,475 downwards.
AGGACGGTGCCGGGATCCACGTCGTCATCGCCATCTCCACCACCTGCGCGGTCGACCAGCTGGTCTCCGACGGCGACGCCCGCTTCGGGATCTTCGCGGGCGCAGAGGCCATCGCCGAGGCGAGCTTCGACTTCTCGACCGGGTCCCCGGTGGTCCTTCCCGCCAGCGGTTCGACCGCCGCGATCGAGCTCGTGTTCGACGGCGAGGCCGACCTGAACCTCGCCGCCCTCGAGCAGTTCGCGCTCCCGTCCAGTGAGGCCACCGCTCAGGCCGGAGGGTTCGACCTCCGCTACATCTTCCGTTGCACCCCGACCGGTGACACCGCCGCGACTCCGGCCGCGGCCCTGGTCACCGCCGAGACGGGAGCGGACCTCGGCGATCGATCCGCGCCGGGGGAGGTGGGCTCGCCCGAGGCTACGACCACCACCGTGCCCGCCGTCCCGACCGAACTGGTTGGCGACGCGGCCCTGCGAGAGCTGGAGCGCATCGCAGCCGAGGACCGTCCTCACGTCGACTCGACCCTCTTCGACCGGTGGGTGCCCCAGCTCAGTGCCAAGAACCTCGGTACCACCGACCCGACGACGGGGATCCACTACACCGACCACGGCCAGATCCTCGACAACTACCTCGACCTGCTGGCCCGGTACCCGGACCTCAACCTGGTGAACAGCTCGACGTACTCGTCGTTCAAGCTCGACGACTACTGGGTGATGGTGCTGGGCACCTCGTTCGTCACCGCCGAGGACGTCAACGCGTGGTGTGACGGCGAGGGCTGGGGCCGCGACGACTGCTACGCCAAGCGGATCAACCAGGGCGACTACGAGGGCAACACCCGGGTGCGTCCGTGAGGCTGTCGGCGCCTGGGAGGCCATCGACGGAGCTGCCATCTGCGAGTCTGATCGGGTGAGCGAGACCCGCCCCACCACCACCCCCGACCAGGTCCGGCGCGTCCGCCTCGGCCTGGGCCTGGCCGTGGTGGTCCTCGTCGTGGTCGCGGTCGTGGCGATGACGATCGGTGATGACGATCAGCGGGCCACCACCGACGGGGCCTCGGTCGCGGGCTCAGCGTCCGACGCCCCCGGGCCGTCCACGACCGCGGTGAGCACCACCGAGCGGCGCCCGGCGAGCACCGCGACGGCCGGCTCTGCACCCGGCACCTCCACGTCGGGGGGCACCACCGGGCCTGGATCCACCACCGCTCCACCGACCAGCGAGGCCCCGACCACGACCGCACCAGCCGGTGACTGCACGCCGGTCGAGGCGATCGCGGATTGGCCCCTGCGCCGCCGACTGGCCGCGCTGGTCATGGTGGGCGTCGATCCGTCGGGGACGGGCGAGGCGACCGAGGCGGTCGAGGATCACCACGTCGGTGGGTTGTTCGTCGGCGGGAACCCCACCGGCCTGCTGACCAGCGGGGCACTGACGGATCTCAGGGCGGCGTCACCGACCGGGCTGATGGTCTCGGTCGATGAGGAGGGAGGACGGGTCCAGCGCATCGAGGGCCTCGACGGCGAGGTGCCCTCGGCTCGGGAGATGGCCGCGTCGATGAGCGCAGAGGAGGTGCGGGCCTTGGCCGAGCGTCGGGCCCGGGTGATGGCCGCCCACGGCATCACCGTCGACCTGGCGCCGGTGGTCGACGTGTCGGACCAGCCCGACGGCGCCGTCATCGGGGATCGGTCCTGGTCGAACGACCCCGACGTCGTGGTCGCCTACTCCCGGGCCTACGCGGAGGGCCTGCTGGCCGAGGGCGTCACGCCGGTGCTCAAGCACTTCCCGGGCCACGGCTCGTCGTCGGGTGACACCCACGACGGCTCGGCCACCACCCCCTCGCTCGACGACCTGAGGTCCTCGGACCTGGTCCCCTACGAGGCCCTGGTGCCCGAGCTCGGGCCCCGCACCGGCGTGATGCTCGGACACCTCGACGTCCCCGGCCTCACCGAGCCCGACACGCCCACCTCGCTCAGCCCGGCCACGGTGGCGCTGCTGCGCGACGACTACGGGTTCTCCGGCGTGATCATGACCGACGACCTCTCGGCCATGGCCGCCATCACCGACCGGTTCGGGGTCGCCGAGGCCGCCGTGCGAGCCCTGGCCGCCGGGGTCGACATGGTGCTCTTCGCCGGCACAGACGTGGGCGGCCTGCTCGACCACTTGGAGGGCGCAGTGGCGAACGGCGACCTCGCCGAGGCGGCCCTTGATGCCTCGGTGGCCCGCACCATGGTTCTCAAGGGCATCGATCCCTGCACCGTCGAGCTCTGACGGTCTCGGTCGGTGGGAGCTCCACCGGGACGGCCTTGCGACCGTGTTTCGATCCCTCGCGACGATCAGCACGGTTGTGTGTCGTGGGCCAAGATCCAGCGGTGATCGATCGGGCGCTGCTCATCACCGGAACCTTTGGTGTCGGCAAGACCACCACCGTCGTTCGCCTCGTGCGCCTCGAACCGTCATCGAGGCTCGTCTTCGACGTCGACACGTTGGACCCGCGGAGTCTGATCTTGACTGGCACCTCGAGCGGGCGCCTGAGCTCGATGCGATCCTCGATCAGTCCGATCTCGCAGCGCCGATGATCGAGAGCACTGGTTCCGTCGGGGAGATCGCAGCTGTTGTCGTCTCGGCCACGAACTGGAGCTGACGCAGCATCCTCTACACCCAGTCTTCCAATGGCCACCTTGCACACGGTCGGGCCCGGTGGAAGAGGCACGGCTGAGCGGGAGCACGCCCGTACACTTGGGGACACCTATGCACGCGGATGACCTGCGCCGGATGTGGACCGACTTCTTCACCGAGAAGCAGCACACGGCCGTGCCCTCGGCCGGGCTGATCCCGCACCACCCGTCGGCCCCGATGTTCACCAACTCGGGGATGATGCCCCTCGTGCCCTACTTCCTCGGCGAGGAGAAGGCGCCCTACGACCCGCCCCGGGCGACGTCGATCCAGAAGTGCGTGCGGGCCGGCGGCAAGCACAACGACCTCGACGCCATCGGCCGCTCGCTCCGCCACCTCTCGTTCTTCGAGATGCTCGGCAACTTCAGCTTCGGCGACTACTTCAAGACCGAGGCCATCACCTGGGCCTGGGAGTTCCTCACCGAGCGCCTCGGCCTCGACCCTGCGCCCATGTGGGTCACCATCCACACCAGCGACGACGAGGCCTTCCGCATCTGGACCGAGGTGGTCGGGTTCCCGGCCGAGCGCATCCAGCGCCTCGGTGCCGACAACTTCTGGGAGATGGGTGAGATCGGCCCCTGCGGTCCCAGCTCGGAGATCTTCTGGGACTTCGGCCCTGAGTACGGACCCGACGGCGGGCCCGCCAACCCCGAGGCCGAGCAGCGCTTCGTCGAGTTCTGGAACCTCGTCTTCACCCAGTACTACCGCGGCGCCGACGGCGAGCTCACCGACCTGCCCCAGACCAACGTCGACACCGGGGCCGGCTTCGAGCGCATCCTCGGCGTGCTCGTCGGCAGCCCGTCGCTCTACGCCGCCGACTCCGTCAGCCGCCTCGTCGACGCCGCCGAGGCCCTCACCGGCCGCCACCTGGGCGATTCCGAGGAGTCCGACGTGGCCCTGCGGCTGCTCGCCGACCACGCCCGCACCATGACCTTCCTCATCGCCGACGGCGTCATCCCGTCCAACGAGGAGCGCGGCTACGTGCTGCGCCGCATCATCCGGCGAGCGGTGCGCTTCGCCTACCTCCTCGGCGTCGAGACGCCCATCACGCCGTCGCTGGCCGGGCACGTGGCCGAGGTCATGGGCGATGCCTACCCCGAGGTCCGCTCCGGGCTCGATGTCATCTCGGGCGTGCTCGAGCGCGAGGAGGCCCAGTTCCGCCGCACCCTCCGCAACGGCATCGGCATCCTCGAGGCCGAGCTGGCCGACCTGGCCGAAGGCGACGCCCTCTCGGGCAAGGTCGCCTTCACGCTGCACGACACCTACGGCTTCCCCTACGAGGTCACCGCCGAGATCGCCGAGGACCGCGGTCACCCTGTCGACCGGGCCGCCTTCGAGGCCGACATGGCCGAGCAGAAGCGCCAGTCCAAGGCCGGCGGCCGCAGGAACAAGGGCGCCGAGATGGGCGACCAGCAGGCGACCTACCAGCGCCTCGTCGCCGAGCACGGCCCCACCGAGTTCACCGGTCGCGACGAGGGGTCCTCCGTCGCCCGCGTCCTGGCGGTCGTGCCCGTGGCGGGCGAGGACGAGCTGGTCGACGTGTTCCTCGACCGGACGCCCTTCTACGCCGAGTCCGGTGGCCAGGTCGGCGACACCGGCACGATCACCGGCCCGTCGGGGGCGGCCGATGTCGTCGACACCACCTACGCGGTGCCGGGCCTGCACCGCCACCGGGCCCAGGTCTCCTCCGGCACCCTCTCCGAGGGCGACGAGGTCACCGCCGCCTTCGATGTCGCCCGCCGCGCCGCCATCCGCCGCAACCACACCGGCACCCACCTGCTCCACTGGGCGCTGCACGAGGTGCTGGGCTCCCACGTCAAGCAGCAGGGGTCCCTCGTCGACCCCGAACGAATGCGCTTCGACTTCAGCCACTTCGAGCCGTTGACCCTCGAGCAGATCACCCGCATCGAGGATCTCGTGAACGCCGCCGTGCTGGTCAACGACCCGGTGAAGCACTACGAGACGACCAAGGAGGAGGCGGTCGAGATCGGGGCCATCGCCTTCTTCGGCGAGAAGTACGGCGACATGGTGCGGGTGCTCGAGGCCGGTCGCCACTCCACCGAGCTCTGCGGCGGCACCCACGTCACGGCCACCGGCGACATCGGCCCCATGAAGATCGTCTCCGAGGGCTCCATCGGCTCCAACCTGCGGCGCGTCGAGGCCGTCACCGGCACCGGGCCGATCGAGCGGCTGCGGGCCGAGGAGGCCCGGGTGGCCCGCATCGCCGACCTGGTCGGCGTCCCGACCGGTGAGGTGTTCGAGGGCATCGAGAAGCGCCTGGCCGAGCTGAAGGGCCTGCGCGACGAGGTCAGCAGCCTGAAGGCGCGGGCCGCGGCCGGTGGTGCCTCGGGCTTGGCGGCCCGGGCGGTCGACGGCGTGGTGGTGGCCCGGGTCGACGGCCTCGACCGCGACGCGGTGCGGACCCTCGCCCTCGCCGTGCGCGACCAGCCCGACATCCGGGGCGTGGTGCTCGGCGCCGCACCCGAGGGGGGAGGGGTGGCCCTGGTGGCCGCGGTGGCGCCGAACGGCGGCCTGCACGCCGGCGAGCTGATCGCCGATGCGGCCCGCACCGTCGGTGGCGGCGGCGGCAAGGGAGCAGATCTGGCGGTGGCCGGCGGGCGCGACCCCGACGGCCTCGACGAGGCCCTGGCCCAGGCGCGGGTGGCCGCCGGCCTTCCGGCGTGAGCGAGCGGGGCGAGCGGGGCGAGCGAACCAGACAGCACGAGCCAAAGCTCGTTCTGGCGACCCTGGTGGGACCCTCGGCGGCACCAGGGTGGCAGTTTCGGGTCTCGATGACCGGGCGCGGCCCCCGCGGTGAGGGGTGCTCGACGCCGTGAGAGCACTGGCCGTCGACCTCGGCAGCGTACGCATCGGTCTCGCCACCTGCGATGCCGGGGGGGTGCTCGCCAGCCCCTACGGCGTGATCCCGGCCACCCGGGACCGGGCCGCCACGCGCCGCCGCCTGGCCGCCATCGTCGCCGAGGAGGAGATCGAGGTCGTCGTCGTCGGCCTCCCCCTCTCCATGGACGGCTCGTCGGGTCCGGCCGCCCGCGCGGCGCGGACCGAAGCGTCGGCCCTGGCGCAGGCTCTCCCGGTGCCCGTCGTCCTCCACGACGAACGCCTCACCACCGTCACCGCCCACCGATTGCTGGCCGCGAGCGGGGTCGGGGGGCGGGAGCGCCGTAGGGTGGTGGACCGCGCCGCGGCCGCCGTGCTGCTCCAGACCTGGCTCGAGGGCGGTGCGCCGATGACCCTGATCGCGGACCCCGACGGTCCCCCCGAGGAGTGATGTCCAGAGTGCCACGCGCCCCCGAGCCCATCGACGAGATCGTGGACATGCCGCGGGACCGGGCCGGTCTGCCCAAGGTGGTCATCGTGCTGGGCCTCATCGTGGCCATGTTCGCGGCCCTCGTGATCGGGGGGCGCAGCTGGTACGAGCGCCAGCTCGACCCCCCCGGGCCGCCGGGTGAGGCCGTCGAAGTGGTGGTTCCCAACGGCGCCCGGCTCACCGACCTGGGCTCGCTGCTCGGCAACGCCGACGTGGTGTCGAACGCCACGCTGTTCCGGCTCTGGGTCCGCGACAAGGACATCGACCTGCAGGCCGGCACCTATGAGTTCCGGCGCAGCTCGTCGTTCGAAGAGGTCGAGGAGGTCTTGCGGGGCCAGCCCGCCGTGGTTGCCATCACCGACCTCACCGTGCCCGAGGGCCTGACGATCGACCAGGTCGTCGAGCGCATCTCGGACCAGGTGGGCCGGTTCGAGACCGACGCCGTGCTCGAGGCCCTGGCCGACCCGGCCAACCGCTCCCGCTTCCTGCCTCCGGGCCAGTCCTCGATGGAGGGCATGCTCTTCCCGTCCACCTATGAGATCGGGCCCCAGCAGACCCCGGCCGGACTCATCCGGCGGATGGTCGACGAGCTCGACCGCCAAGCCGTCGCCGCCGGCATCGACCGAGGCCTCGCCGGCGACAACCTCCCCCCTCTCGACGCCTATGAGATCCTCATCGTCGCCTCGCTCATCGAGCGCGAGACGGGGAACCCCCAGGAGTCGCCGCGCATCGCCCGGGTCATCTACAACCGCCTCGTCGAGGGCACGCCGCTCGGCATCGACGCCACCAGCCGCTACGAGGCCGAGCGCACCGGGGGTGAGGTGGACTTCGAGAGCGACTCGCCCTACAACACGCGTATCGGCGCCGGCCTGCCGCCCACGCCCATCGCGGCGCCGAGCCGGGCGTCGCTCGACGCCGCGCTCAACCCGGCGACCGGCGACGAGCTCTACTACGTCCTCGAGACCGAGGGCCAGCACTTCTTCACCAGCAGCTACGACGAGTTCCTGGTGAAGAAGGACGAGTGCGAGCAGAAGGACCTCGGGTGCGGCTGACCCCTCGTGCGGGTCGCGCCCGCCGCGGGTGAGCTCGCTCCGGGTGTGCTGGGTGATCGGATCTCCGGTCGAGCACTCCCTCTCCCCGGTGATCCACAACGCCGCCTTCGCCTCCCTCGGCCTCGACTGGGGCTACTTCGCGGTGGTGGTCCCCGACGGCGAGGTTCTCCGGGCGGTGGCGGCCATGCGCAGCCTCCGCCTGGCCGGCATGTCGGTGACCATGCCGCACAAGGAGACCGCCGCAGTCGCGGTCGATGTGGTCACCTCCCGGGCCGACCGACTCGGCGCGGTGAACTGTGTCTCCTGGCGGGGCACACAGATCGAGGGTGACAGCACCGACGGCGCCGGCTTCCTCGATTCGTTGAGGGTCGACCACGCCTGGGACCCCACCGGCGCCCGCACCGTGGTCGTCGGCGCCGGAGGTGCAGCGCGCGCCGTGGTCGCGGCCCTGGCCGACGCCGGCGCACGAGAGGTCGGGGTGCTGAACCGCACCCCCGAGCGCGCGGCGCGGGCCGCCGCCCTGGCCGGTTCCCGGGGCCGGACCGTCACCGCCGACGCGGTCGAGGGTGCCGACCTGGTGGTCAACGCCACCCCCATCGGCATGGGGCCCGACACCCGCCTGCCCGTCGACCCCGACCGCCTCGGCTCCGGCCAGGTCGTGGCCGACCTCGTCTATGACCCTCTCGAGACGCCGCTGCTCGCCGCCGCCCGCGCCCGGGGAGCCGTCCCCGTCACCGGCATCGGCATGTTGGTGCACCAGGCCGCCCACGCCTTCCGGGCCTGGACCGGGGAGGATCCACCCGTCGAGGTCATGTCGGCCGCGGTGGTCGCCGCCCTCACCGCCCGCTGAGCGCGGAGAGACGCCGGCTCACTCACACCGGCCCGGTTGGTGCCGATGGAGACGGATCCCTTGAGGCGACGACCTGCCCGCCGAGCCGTCGCCCGAACAGGACGGTGAGGACGCCCACGAGCCCCTGTCCGTCGACGCCCCAACCGAGCGCCGCCCGTCGTTGCGCTCCCTCTCTCGCGACGTCAGTTCCGACAGCTGGGCTGCCGCGAACGGCTCCGGCGCCCCGGACGGGGGAGTCCTCGTCGCCGGGCCTCCTCGCGACGCCGACGCACCGGATCTGTGGACGTCGCTCGATGGGACCGAGCCGGAGGCCGAGCCGTTGGAGCTGCTGCTGTCGTCGGTCGTCTGGCCGGCGCGGGACGGCTGGGAGCCGACCGTTGTGGATCTCGTGCCGGAGCCCACCTCGGAGGGTGTTGACGATGGGGGCGGAGGAGCTGGCCGTGCAGCTCGGGGCCCTCAGCCCGGCCGCGGCTCGAGCCGTGGCCGCCGCGGCCTCCTCGGGCTCGGAGAGCGGCGAGGAGACCGATGCCGGTCGACGGGTGCTGCGCCGCATCGTCAGCTCCGGCCGGGGCTAGCGCCGCGGCCGTCCCGTCAGACGTGCGGGCGCGAGGCGCCCTGGGCGAGACTCGCCGCCATGGCTGACCCTGCCGACGCTCGCACCATCGCCCCCGCCCTGGAGTGGGAGCCGGCCGGTGAGTGGAGCGACATCCGCTACGAGACGGCGCCGGCCTTCCCAGACGGTGACGGGGGCGGGCTCATCGCCAAGGTCACCATCGACCGCCCCGAGGTGCGCAACGCCTTCCGGCCCCACACCATCGAAGAGCTCGTCGCCGCCTTCACCCTGGCCCGTGAGGATCCCGACGTCGGCGTGGTCGTGCTCACCGGCGAGGGGCCCCTCGCGTTCTGCAGCGGAGGCGACCAGCGGGCACGGGGCGACTCGGGCTACGTCGGCGACGATGCCGCGGGTCAACGGGGCGTCGGTCGCTTCTTGGTGACCGACCTGCACGTGCAGATCCGTCGCCTGCCCAAGCCCGTGGTCGCCATGGTGGCCGGGTACGCCGTCGGCGGCGGCCACGTCCTGCACGTGCTCTGCGACCTCACCATCGCCGCCGACAACGCCACCTTCGGCCAGACCGGCCCCCGGGTCGGCTCCTTCGACGGCGGCTTCGGCGCCTCGGTGCTCGCCCGCCAGATCGGCCAGAAGCGGGCCAAGGAGATCTGGTTCCTGTGCCGCCAGTACGGCGCCGAGCAGGCCCTCGACTGGGGCCTGGTGAACACGGTCGTGCCCCTCGAGGAGCTCGAGGCCGAGACGGTGCGCTGGTGCCAGGACATGATGCGGCTCTCGCCCTTCGCCCTGCGGCTGTTGAAGGCCAGCTTCCACGCCGAGGAGGACGGGCTCGCCGGGCTCCAGCAGCTCGCGCATGACACGAACCTGCTCTTCTACGGCTCCGAGGAGGCTCAGGAGGGCCGCGACGCCTTCAAGGAGAAGCGGCGTCCCGAGTTCGAACGCTTCCCCAAGCGCCCGTGACTGAGCGGCCCCCGCCCCGGGGCGGCCCGAACGACACCCCCGCCCCCCGGGGT